>JBGTIL010000192.1:0-3053 GCA_041745695.1 Chitinophagaceae bacterium
TACCGGCGCAGGATTATCGATCTCAGCAGCAGGTGCGCAGGAAGGCGCAGTAGCGTCGATAGTGATAGCCCCGGGAATTTCCTATATCATGTTTGATAACCTTATTTTCAAAAACACCCATATCACTGTTGATCCGGGGAATAAAGATGCCCTCCATTTTAAGAACGTGCTTTTTGAAGGTTCAACGGTACAGGTAGCGCAGCAATATGCCCCCATTCCAGGCAGATACTCAGGCACTCTTCAAAATTTTAGGCTGCTCAGCGATTCACTACAAATGATAAACAGGTAACATGGTTAAACCCTTGCGCCAGGCGAGACACACCGAACGTTTATTTTTGATAGCCCTTTTTGTAGTACTCGGCTTGTTGTTTACCAACCTGTATAGTGTACTTCAAAGAGATTTCAGGAATGTTCCCCGCCGTCTAGCAGAAGGAACGATCGTCAACCTGAACGGACCGGAGCCCGGTAAGAACCTGACAGCCTTGCTTGACAAAGGATATTATTTTGAGGACGCCCGGGATATCGCCCTGGTCACAACCGCAGTGAACAGTGGACTGGGCGTGGACGGAGTAATTATCGACAACATAGGAGAACTTAATAAATCAAAATATAATGTGGCCGCCAGCACAGCTGCAGCACAAGGAGGGCAATCCTTTCAAAAGCGGGCGGCTCTTTCCCGGTCGTTACTGGGGTTTACCGGACCCGATTCCAACCGGTTCAACGCGGAGGTAAAGGCGCCGCCCCCATTGCCTCCCACGAACAATCTTTCACTTGGTTCCTACACTATTAATGGCACCGTCACTGGTACCAATGGAGTAGCTGCTGGAGGCGTACTGGTGCGCCTGCAGCTGCTGATCCCGGAAGACAGCCTCTATACAGATGCTGTGGTTGAAGTAGCGCAGGTAAAGGTTAAGGAAACAGCGGCATTAAGATCCGTGTTTGCCTCCGATACCGCCGGGCAACAGCAGCTCCAATCTCTGGCTGCCTACGCCAGAACTGATGCCCAGGGCCAATATGCTTTTACAGGGCTTCCGAAGGGAAAAGCCTTTGAAGTATTGCCTTTACAGCCGAATTTTCAGTTTGGGGCTTCAAGGGGTATATCCAATCTTACCGACAATGCCACGTTCGATTTTACAGCAAGGACCCATAGGTTGCGGCTTTTCTCCTCCCGGGATTTTAATAACCTCAAGCGCGAGGGCGCGCTGATTGTGCGTACTCCGGCAGAGGCGACGCGCTGGTATTGGATTATTGTCGGTAGCTTTTTCCTTTGTTTTCTGCTGCTGCATACCCTGCTCAGTTATCGATTTTCGGAGATCGACCAGCTGCTGCTGCCCGTGATCATGTTGCTGACAGGACTGTCGCTCATAACCCTGCTTAGTTTGCAGGATCCACTGCGCGACCGTTTCCTGGCACGGAGCACGCTCGGCTATTTTCTCATTGGCTTCGGAGGACTGGTAGCCCTGCTATTTTTTAACCTTCGCCGGTTTACGCCCGATTCAGGTTTGTACCGGATGTTCACCTTGAAGCGGCAATTCTGGGCCGCGAAAGGGATTCAATGGGCAGCCTTCGCTGTTGTGCTTTTAGCGCTGACGATTGTACTGGGCACCGGACCTGAAGGAAGCGGCGTTAAAGTGAACCTGTTTGGATTCCAGCCCAGCGAGGTTGTAAAATTTCTGATCTTGGTATTTCTTGCCGGATTTTTTGCCGCCAACGAAAAGTTTCTGTCCGGATATGCAACCATGGCCAAGCGATGGACCTTTTTCTGGGGTGCCCTTCTGCTGATCCTTATGACGATACTGCTTTTTCTAATGTTGGGTGACCTGGGACCAGCAATCGTTGTGTGTTTTACGTTTATTGTGCTCTTCACCTTTTCCCGGGGCGACTTCGTACCCATGGTAGGTGCCGTGCTGGTGTTCATACTTGCCAATTGGCTTTTGCAGAATGTGTGGCTGGCTACAGCCGCCACGGTGGGATTGCTCTTGTTATTTATGGCTTTCCTGAAAAAAATGCTGAGTGAGGGCGCCGTGATGGCGCTCGTGGTGCTCGGTGGTTTTATGTTGTTAGACCAGGTGCCCTTTCTGCAAACCATTTTTCCCGGCCCGGTAGGCAGACTCATAGACCGAAAGGCTATCTGGCTGGATGCCTGGGATAACGAGGTATTCGGCGGCGACCAGGTAGCGAATGGCATCTGGGCAATGTCCAGTGGTGGTATCACGGGCCAGGGCGTGGGTGAGGGGTTTGCAAAAACAATTCCCGAGGCGCATACAGACATGATCCTGCCTTCTATCGGCGAAGAATTTGGCTGGGCAGGTTTGATCACTGTGTTCCTGCTTTTCCTGATCTTCCTACACCGCTCTATCATCATTGGCCGGCAAACAGGTACTCCATTTTTATTTTACCTCTGTGCCGGCATTGGTGTAGGAACCTTTGTTCAGTTTTTACTGATTGCGGGCGGGTCTACCGGCGCACTTCCTTTGTCAGGCGTTTCTTTACCCTTTATAAGCTACGGCGGCTCTTCACTCATATGCAACCTGTGGGCGGCTGGTTTCCTGCTGTCTGCTTCTGGCGTAAAGGGTACGCAGGTACAGATGAACCATCTTACTGCCCGCCACGACCGCAACCTGGTGCCTGCGTTAGTGGCTGCCTGCGCAGGCCTCATCCTGCTCTCCGTAAACGTGTCGCGGTATCTTTTCAGTAATAAAAAATGGGTTGTGCAGCCCGCATTGGTAGCGGAACGCAGTGGTGCACGGATGTTCAGCTACAATCCGCGGATCCTTATTTTGATGAATAAATTGCAGGCTGGCTCCCTTTTCGACAGGAATGGCAGACTGCTGGCTACGAGCAAACCGGAACTGGTTCAGCAACAACGGGATTCCCTCCTCTCAGCAGGGTTGCAATGGCCGGACCTTCAATCGCTCTACCGCAAACGGTTAGACAGGTACTATCCATTTGCAGAGCACATGTTTTTTTGGACGGGAGATGCCAATACGGGTGTTTTCAACGGCTCGCTCAATGGCTACTTTGCAGAGTATGAATGGGGAGCGGAACTGAGA
>JBGTIL010000193.1:0-4717 GCA_041745695.1 Chitinophagaceae bacterium
GGGAAACACCAAACAGCCGATACAAAAAAGGCATCATCAACGCAGCAGAAATGAAAACAGAAAAAATAAAAAACCTTATCACAACTTCCTGACTCGGTGTCCAGGAAACTAGGGAGTATTATCCTCCGGAACCTACCTATATTTATTGTAAGCTAAATAAGATGACAAAACCAGAAGACACCTCAAAGGTAGAAAAGAAAAAGGAGACAGTTATTGTCACTGACGATTTGAAATGTGGCATCATAATGCCTATTTCGGAACATCCAGATTATCCGGCTAATCATTGGAATGACGTTCTAAACGTTTTAAATGAAGCTATTTCCGAAACATCCTTCAAACCAAACCTTGTAAGCAATGATGAAGCAATAGGTTTGATCCACGAAAGAATCGTTACTAACATTTATAACAATCAAATGATCGTGTGTGACGTGAGCTCAAAGAATCCAAATGTTATGTTTGAATTGGGATTGAGGTTGGCTTTTGATAAACCCGTTATTATTATTAAAGATGACAAAACCTCTTATTCCTTTGACACTGGAAACATCGAGCATATTAACTACCCGTCGTCGTTGAGATTCAGCGTCATTGTTGCTTTTAAAAAAGAGTTAGCTAAAAAGATTGATGCAACTTACAAGCGAGCTACTGAAACAATCAATTTTTCGCCTTTCTTGAAGAGTTTTGGAAAAACAATTATCCCAGCAAAAATAGAGGGCGGTGAAATCACAGAAAGTAAGTTCATTATAGATCAGCTCGCTGAACTTAAAGATGACTTTCGAAGAATCGCATTTAATCTACAAAAACAGCCAGTCAGCGGCTTGGATCCGCTGAGAAATACAACGAGAGCCTATGTGAGAGATGCATTTCGGGAGTCAATAAACGTAAACGGAATAGGGGCTCGCGAGGAAGTCGAAGAGCTTGTGGTAGCCCGAATGGCTCAACATGGAAATTCCTATGATAGGCCGATGATTCGCCAGGCGATATCGGAATACATGCATAAAAAATTGTCGGGCGACAGCATGGAGTAACAGCCTTCGAACTGACCTGATATTTAAACGCAATTGCCCAGCCTAAGATGGCATCAAAAAATTCCTTTAATCACAATCTTCAACGTAGGCCTGTTCATTTTTTCAATTGTGCTATGATAGCCCGAAAGCCATCGAGTGCACTCTCCAGGTTCTCTACAATCTCTTCAGCCAATACATCCGGGTCTGGCAGGTTATCCAGATCAGCCAGCGACTTATCTTTCAACCAGGTGATATCCAGACTGGTTTTGTCGCGGGCAACAATGTCGGCGTAGGTATATTTACGCCACCTGCCTTCGGGGTTGGCTGCGGAATCATAGGTTTCTTTACGTTTGTGGCGATTGCTGCTGTTGTAACAGGTGATGAAATCCTGCAGGTCAGCCAGCTTCAAAGGATTCTTTTTCAACGTATGGTGTACGTTGGTGCGGTAGTCGTAAAACCAGATGGCTGAAGTCCAGGGGTCTTTGCTTGACGGCTTGTTATCAAAGAACACAACGTTCGCTTTTACGCCATTGGCATAAAAAATACCAGTCGGTAGTCGAAGGATCGTATGCACATCGGTGGTTTCCAGCAGCTTCTTGCGTACCGTTTCTCCCGCACCACCTTCAAACAAAACATTATCAGGGATGACCACAGCCGCCATGCCTGAGGTTTTGAGCATGGCGCGGATGTGCTGCACGAAATTCAGTTGCTTGTTGGAGGTGGTAGCCCAGAAATCCTGGCGGTTATAGGTGAGGTCTTCCCTTTCCTGTTCACCTTCTTCGTTGGTGAAGGTCTGGCTACTTTTTTTACCAAAAGGTGGATTTGCCAGTACATAATCATAACGCTGCGGCGAAGGGGCGATCAGGGCATCGGCTGGTGAAATGCTGTTGTCGCTGTCTATATCCCCGATGTTGTGGAGGAAGAGGTTCATCAGTGCCAACCGCCGGGTACCGGCAACAATTTCGTTGCCCCAGAAGGTGCCAAATTTTAAAAAACGCTTTTGTTCCTTGTCCAGATCTGTATGCGTGGCAACAATAAAATCATAGGCCGCTAAAAAGAAACCACCCGTACCGCAGGCAGGGTCAGCAATGGTTTTCATCGGTTCAGGACGCACACATTCCACCATGGCGCGGATGAGGGCACGGGGCGTGAAGTACTGGCCTGCGCCGCTCTTGGTATCTTCGGCATTTTTCTCTAGCAGACCTTCATAAATATCACCCTTGACATCAGCGCCCATCATCACCCAGTTCTCCTTGTCTATCAGGTCAACGAGTTTGTAGAGCTTGGCGGGGTCCTGTATCTTGTTCTGGCTCTTGGTAAAGATTTGTCCCAGGATGCCTTTTTCTTTACCCAGCTCCCGAAGCACCATGGTATAATGTCCTTCCAGTTCCGCTCCACGCAAAGGTGTGAGGCTTTGCCAGTTGTAGCTAATTGGTATAGGCATGGTACGGTTGTACGGCGGCCGGGTATATTCATCTGCCATTTTTAAAAACAGCAGGTAAGTGAGTTGCTCCAGGTAATCGCCGTAGCCTACACCATCATCCCTGAGGGTATTGCAGAAGGACCATACTTTGGAGATGATTTGATGGGTGGACATTCATTGCTTTTTTAAACTAAGATTTTATAGGATGGTTGACCTGAATTTTTTATTGTTCAGCCTTTTAAAACGTAAACTTCTTTCGCCGAAATTTATCAGTAACCCTATTTCAAGATTGTAGGCTTCCAAATAATTAATAGCCTGCGCAAGATGCACATCTTCCAATTGAGTAATGGCTTTTAATTCAACTGAAATGATCCCTTCCACTAAGAAGTCAACCCTTCTGGTACCAATGGCTTCTTCTCTGAAATAGATGTGCATTTCATGCTCACGGGTAAATGTAATTGCAGCCAGTCTCATTTCAATCCCCAGGGCTCTCTGATAAATCACTTCCTGAAATCCATTTCCCAATGTTTTGTGTACAAACAGGGCGCACCCTATAATTTTAGAAGTGAGCTCCGAGTATTTGTATTGCTCATTAATCATTGTCTGAACTGTGATTTATTTGATTTTTATGAATGGTATGATTACCAGCAGACATTTCGCTCTGCAACCATAACGATGTTTGCTGTTTCCTTTCATAGTAATCATCTAATCATAAAAATCACAGTTCAGACAAAGCAGTAGCCTACACTATCATGTCGGAGGGTGTTGCAGAACGACCAGACTTTAGATATGATTTGATGGGTGGACATGACCTACTATTTATGAAATATATCAAGTTACTCTTTGAAGTAAAAAACGGTTTCGCTTAAAGCCAGTAATCTCCTGTAAAATCCACGCTTTTATAAAATCATCAACAATCGTGTGAGATGACACAAAAGAGGTGTTCAATGTTCCTGCTACATTTTAGGCAGTGATAATAGGCTGTGCAAAAGATGGTCGAGCAGTTTTTTGGCGTCGGGTGTTTTCCGTTCAAGGTGGAAACTTTTGTAACCAAGAGAAGGCTCGACGGTGTTGCCTGCTACACATCCAGTAAGGTCCATAACCATAAATTTAAAACGGGTATTTAAGTTTTACGTGATCAAACTTAAATACAATTTCGAGTAATTAAAAAAAGATGTCGAAACTGTAATAAGAAATAACGTCCTTAAGATTACAGAACTTCTCAGATACTACCCCTTTTATAGAATCATAGAGGGCCGCGTTGTTTCAAAGTAGGCACAGAAAAGCCAAACCGCCCAAATTTAATGGATTGACAACAACAAATGTTATATTAAGCGCAGGGCAAAGTATCGATATAACTAATCAATTTTACGCTATGACTTTAAGATGTTAACATAGATGGAATTTAGGGCTCACTTAACCGAATACACACCTTCTAATTGCTCTCGAGTATTTGTCTTGAAGTAAGAATATAAAGCTTTGTGTGGCGAAACACTTGACTGAGAATTGAAATCTTCTTTGGTGATAACAACAATTGGATCGTAATAGAACAACAAAGGCTTCTCAGGGCTTTTTAACCCGATAATTCCTGCGTTGAACAAGACAAAAAGCAAATCCCTTTTAAAATTTTCAAAAGAAATTTTTTCCGCTTTTAAATCGCGACAAATTTCAAATAGCTTGCCTTTAAAATTCTGACAAAAGCTCTCATCAAAATAAAGATTTTCAAAATCATTTTCAGTTATAGAATGTATCGCCACGCTTACGTTTTTCCCATAGAGGAAGCCACACATTTTGCTTAATTGCCCATAGTTTTCTGACCATTCGTCATCAATAGCGTGCAGCCTTTCCGTCGAGTAAAATGGTTCGGCTGACTTGATGAGATTATGAGTGAACTGACCTTTTTTATCTGCTTGCTCAATTATCTTGTTAACAAAACTGATCAGTGCTCTTGGTCGCATATAAGTGCGGTCAATAATATAATCCACACCATCCTTTTTATAATTTTTTTCAAATAAGGTATCGATTGTTAGTCTATCATTTGATAAATGTCTCAAGCGATGATCCAATAAATTTAAAAGTTCATCTTTCGACCATCTTAGATGAATATTCAGTGCAGCCAACTTTTCACGTTGTCCACCTCTATGTTCATGCCCACCGAGGACTAACATATGCAGATTATCCCTTAGAGATAAAATGATTTTCACACCCTTAAAATGGTTATGAAATTCTTGGACCACTTCAACCATGGCGGCGATCAAATCATAAACAATTTGCTGCGAAACCCAGTCAG
>JBGTIL010000194.1:0-20990 GCA_041745695.1 Chitinophagaceae bacterium
AAGGCTTATTTACGTAATTGACAATGAGTTACAGGACAAAAAAAACGGCACAAGTGATAATTTTATCAACTTGTACCGCAAGGCGGACCGGACGGGACTCGAACCCGCGACCTCCGCCGTGACAGGGCGGCATTCTAACCAACTGAACTACCGATCCTTACAATTGGGTGGCAAAAATAAGAGAATTTGGCATTTAAACTAAAAAATACTTCCCCCTCCACCAATCTTTCCTACCTCCTTACAACCCCGCCGTTATCTTTGACGCATTGAACACGCATCTATGTTGAAAGTCGGCATCTTCGGCACCGGACATCTGGGAAAATTCCATTTAAACAACTGGAAAGAAATGAACGACGTCGCACTGGTGGGCTTCTTCGACCCGAACGACAGCACCGCCGCAGAGATCATCCAGGACTTTGGTTTAACCCGCTTCAATAACGAAGACGACCTCATCGCAGCCTGCGATGCCATAGACGTAGTTACCCCAACCCCACTGCACTTTGCCATCTGCGCCAAAGCCCTTCGCAAAGGCAAACACGTATTCGTTGAAAAACCCATGGCAAACACCATGGCTGAAGCTACCCAACTGGTGCAACTGGTACAGGAATCCAACGTGAAGTTGCAGGTAGGACACGTGGAGCGCTTCAACCCCGCATTCCTCGCTATTAAAGACCTGGCTCTCACCCCCATGTTCATCGAGGTGCACCGCCTCGCCCAATTCAATCCCCGCGGTGCAGAGGTAAGCGTGATCCTCGACCTCATGATCCACGACATCGATATCGTACTCAGCATCGTCAACAGTGATGTGAAAAACATTTATGCCAGCGGCGTCGCGGTTATGACCGACACCCCGGATATTGCCAACGTGCGCATGGAGTTCGATAACGGCTGCGTAGCCAACCTCACCTCCAGCCGCATTTCCATGAAAAAAATGCGCAAGATGAGGCTCTTCCAAAAAGATGCCTACATCGGCATCGACTTCCTTGATAAAAAAGCGGAAGTGATCAAACTGGGAGCTGAAGCCGCAGACAACGCGTTTACCTTTGACATTGAAACGCCCGACGGCGGCACCAAAACCATTGCTATTACCAGTCCCGCCGTTCCGGAAGTCAATGCCATTGCAGAAGAATTAAAAGAATTTGTTTTTGCTATTGCCAACAATACCCGTCCTGTAGTGAACGAAATTGACGGACTCAGGGCCATGGAAGTCGCACACATTATTCTTCATAAAATGGCACAGAACAACGCCTGATCATGTTATGCGTTCCAAACAATTCATTCTGCCCTACTGGTACGCCTTATCCGACTACCTGACCGCGGCGCTTGCCTGGAGCCTATTTTTCTTTCTAAGGAAAGTCCTGCTCAATCAACCCCTGTTCAACAACGGAAGCCTGACAACAGACACGCAATTCTGGGCGGGGGCTGCACTCATTCCGGCCGGTTGGCTCATACTGTTTTCACTCATTGGCAGTTACCGGTCGATCTATAAAAAATCGCGACTGAACGAATTCACCAATACTTTTATTTGTTGTGTGATAGGTTCCGTCACACTCTTCTTTTTTTTCCTACTGGATGATACAGACAACAATACGATCTATTACTACCAGGCGATCTTCACACTCTTCTTTCTACACCTGACCTTCATCTATACCGGCAGACTCCTTATTATGACAAAAGCAAAAAAGCAACTGCGGACAGAACAAGTTTCTTTTGCTGCGCTTGTCATAGGCGATGTGCAGGCTGCTTTAAAAATGACAACCGCAACAGCTGCCAAATTGAAAGAAGAAGGTTTTAAAGTAGTTGGCTTCGTTCCTTTGCAACAAGGCAACAGTAAGAAAGAGGTGCTTCCAAAACTGGGATCCCTGTCGGAGCTTGAAGCCATTATCGACCGGCATCACATCGAAGCAGTGATCCTCGCTACCACAGGTGAAGATCAAAAGATCAACGAGCATATTATTGAAAGGCTTAGCGAGAAAGAAGTAGAAGTAAAGATCAAACCCAGCACACTGGACATTCTCACAGGATCAGTGAAAACCCGCAATGTGCTGGGCGCCATTTTGATCGACATTAATACCGGTTTGATGCCCGAGTGGCAACAGAATATAAAAAGATTACTGGACATCGTGCTTTCCGTGATCGCCCTGGTCGTGCTTTCTCCATTCATTGTTTATCTCGCAATCAGGGTGTACTTCTCCTCGCCCGGCGCGGTCATTTACCAGCAGGAAAGAATTGGCTACAAAGGACGTCCGTTTACCATATTTAAATTCAGATCGATGTACGCAAATGCAGAGGCAGATGGCCCAGCCCTATCCTCAGACCACGACCCCCGGATCACCGTATTTGGAAGAATGATGCGCAAATGGCGACTGGATGAACTACCCCAACTCTGGAACATTATAAAGGGCGATATGACCCTCGTTGGCCCCCGGCCCGAACGAAGGCACTATATTGATTGCATCACAAAAGAATTCCCCTATTACAAATACCTGCTCAAGGTTAAACCCGGACTTACCTCCTGGGGAATGGTACAGTTCGGCTACTCCGAAAATGTAGCGCAAATGATTGAGCGCAGCAAATTCGACCTTGTTTATATAGAGAACATCTCGCTCCTGCTTGACTTCAAAATTATGATCCATACCTTCCGGATCATCTTCTTAGGAAAAGGAAAATAAAATGTGCAGATTTGCAACCAGGCGTTTAAGACCGTCCTGACTAAATACGATCCTGTGCGAAAAACATCTCTCCTATTCTGCCTGCTGGTTGCTGCAATATCCAGTTACTGCCAAACGCCCTACTGGCAACAACAGGTAAACCACCGAATTGACATTACCCTAAATACGGCGGACAGAACATTAGATGGCTTTCAAAGAATTACTTACACGAACAATGCCCCCGACACCCTTTTCTTCATTTGGTTTCACCTTGCACCCAACGGCTACAAAAACGACAAAACAGCTTTTAGCAACCAGTTGCTGCTGCAAGGTGATACCCGTTTTTATTTTTCCACCAAAGAAGAACGTGGTTATATCAACAGGCTCGATTTTAAAGTAAACGACACAGCCGCTAAATGGGAGGACCATCCGGAACATATCGACATCATCAAAGTGTTCTTACCACAGCCATTGCCCCCCGGTCAACAAGTGGTCATCACTACTCCATTTCATGTACAACTCCCTGCAGTATTTTCATCCACCGGCGTCAGTAAAGATACCTGGCAGCTTACTCACTGGTACCCAAAACCAGCAGTGTACGACCGCACCGGCTGGCATCCCATGCCACATCTTCACCAGGGCAATTATTATAACGAATTTGGAGACTATGATGTAAGTATTACCGTACCCCAGGACCATGCAGTAGCAGCCACCGGCCTACTGCAGGGAAGCGAAGAACGCGACTGGTTGCGGAACAGACCAAGTACCACTCTCAAAACACCGACGAAAGAACAGCAAGCCGCCAAGACATCTAAACCTTATAGAACAAGTACCAACAATCCCGTAAACAGAAGGACAGCAGCACTCACCACAGCCTTAAAAACCCTAAGCTTTCAGGCAACCTCCGTATCAGACTTTGCCTTCTTTGTCAACCCTGGTTATGCAACCGTTTCAGATACTTGCCTGCTGCCCTCGGGCCAAATGATTGACGTGTCTGCCTACTATATCGAAACAAAAAACAGCAGCCTGAAGAACTGCCTGCCCATAATAAAGGAAGCAGCACGTTACTATAGCAATATCATCGGAGAATATCCCTACACCACGCTTACTGCAGTAGCAGCAACAGAAGGTACAAAAGATGGTTTGAACTATCCCACCGTAGCCCTCGTTGTGCCTGCCCGCTCAGAGCTGGAGCTACACCAGCAATTGATCCGGCAGATAGGCCAGCAGTGGTTCTCTGGCATCCTCGGGTCGAACAGCCAACTGCATCCGTGGATGAATCTGGGTTTAAATCATTTCTATGCAGAAAAGTTTATCCGTCAAAAATATGGCGACCAAAAACAGTTTGACGAGATAGCTTTTCAATCAAAGGTGGCCCTGCAGAAAGACCAGCCGATAGCAACCAGTTCGGAAGAATTTTCCCGGTCAAATTACAGGCTTATTGCGGGGTACAAAACTTCCGAATGGTTGAATGGAATACAGGAAAATTTAGGTGAAGACGGGATGAATGCGATTGTGCAGCAGTACTACAATTCATGGAAAATGAAACACCCGTCTCCAGCTGATCTGCAAAGGGCACTACAAAAAAGGAACGGAGCGGATGCTACTGCTTCTCCCAATCTTCTGCAGCAAAAAGCTGCGCTGCCACACCAGGAACTCCGTGGGTTCCGCCTGCTGACACCGCTGCAACCTAAAAGCTTTGAGCGCTACCTGCTTCAACCCACTCACAAAGCAATTGTGGTATCACCCGTGGCAGGATTCAATAATTACGACAAAGCCCAACTGGGCGTACTCGTGACCAATTACGTATTGCCTCCCTCCCCTTTCCGTTTCCTTGTTTTGCCCCTTTATGCAACAGGATCGAAGCGGGTTACCGGTGCTGCACATGCGCAGTATAACATTTTTACAAAAGCTGTGTTTGAAAGGATAGAGCTGGGTGTAAGCGGTCTCACATTTTCTAAAAACCGGAACCGCGATAGCAACAACGCCAAATTATTTGAACGCTTTACAAAGGTCACGCCGGCTATCCGGGCAACCCTGAAGGCATCACCACTCAGCTCTAGAAAGAACTGGATTGAAGCACGGTCCTTTTTTATCAGGGAAAAAGATTTCAGCAGTTTCGTTACAAAATCTTCCAACAACCTGAACTATGTTGACAGCATTCAAACATATCAGCGCAACCTGCTGCAGCTTACTTACTTTTCTTCAGACGAAAGAGCACTGTACCCTTATCAGTACAGCCTGCAGCTGCAAGGCGGCGCTGGCTTTTACCGGGCAAATGCAACAGTAAACTATTTCTTCAATTATCCCGGTGGTGGCGGAGCTTCTGTTCGCGCGTTTGCAGCTGCGTTTGGCTATACCGATTCGAGGTCTTCCAACAAGTTTTCTACTTTTATATACCGACCTAAATTGCTCGGCGTAACAGGCGAAGAAGATTATACTTATAACAGTTATTTCCTGGGCCGTACAGCATCCTATGCCAACGATGATGCAGTAGACCGCAACAGTGGCCTGGCTGCACAGCAAATTGCTATTCGTGACGGCGGCTTGAAATTGCGGATCGATCAGTACGAGTTTTTACAGGGCAGGTCTGAGAAATGGGTTGCCTCACTCAACCTGAACACCTCGATACCAAAGTCTTTACTTCCCATCCCGGTACCTGTAAAGTTGTTTGCCGATATTGGCAGTTATGCAGAGGCCTGGAAAGAAGAGCCGGAAACAGGAAAGTTTCTGTATGTTGCCGGATTAGAACTATCACTGATAAAAGATATTGTTCATATATACCTCCCGGTTTTTTACGGCAATGAATTCCGCACCTACCTGAAAACCCTGCCCGGGCAGAACTCTTTGCGGAGAAGGCTTACATTTAGTATTGACCTTAAGCGCATCACAGGTAAAAATTTATTAGGTCACACTTATCCCCTGTAGCCTGTCTATGGATGTACAATTCCTAAAAAGAACGGAGATCAATACCATTAAATGGAATGCCTGTGTGCAACGTTCACCCAACGGTTTACTTTATGCATATGCCTATTTCCTCGATTGCGTATGCGACCAATGGGATGGTTTGGTATTGGGCGATTATGAAGCAGTGATGCCCCTTCCATGGCGCAACAAATGGGGCGTTCATTATTTATACCAACCTTACCTCGCGGCCCAGCTCGGAGCAACAGGGAATCACATCACGCCCAGTGTCATGCAGCATTTCCTGGACGCCATTCCAAAAAAATTCAGGTTCTGGGACCTGGCCTTCAATTACGGAAATGTTCTCTCACTACCCGAATATCCGTTCCAGCTGCGAAGCAACTACACACTAGACCTCCAGCCCGGCTATGATAAGATCCTGTCTGACTACCGGGTAAACACCCGCCGCAACTGCAGAAAGGCAGTCGCGCGCAACAGCAGGGTTGAAAAGAACGTTCGTATAGAAACCTCAGTAAACCTCGTTCAAAAACACACACCTGTAAGTCGGGGCCAGCGATTCCCCGCTTCCCGTTTTAAGCAACTGTTCGCCGTTTTAAAACAGCAGGGAAGGGCGGCAGCTTATGGCCTGTTTTCGCCCGACAACAAACTCCTCTCTACCGCTGTATTTATGTGGTCGAACGGACGGGCGTACTACCTGCTTGCAGCATCCGATCCGCAAGGGAAAAAATGGAGGTCTTCCTACCTCCTTATCGATACTTTCATTCAAGACCACGCGGGGCAACACCTGCTACTCGACTTTGAAGGCAGCGACCATGCGGGTCTGGCCTTTTTTTACAGCGGCTTTGGTGCAGTGGAAGAGAAATACAGCGCGCTGCAAGTTAACCGGCTCCCGTGGTTTGCAAAATGGCTGAAACCCGCACCGGCACCAACTCTTACCAAAATCAGTTGAAAGGATTCAACGTCTCCATGCACGTTAAGACGATGAGCGCATTTACGCCTGCTCAAACAATTTTCATTTATCCTCCAACCTTCCTATAGACCAGGTACTCCCAATCCTGCATTTCAAAATTCTTGTCCACCGAAAAATCTACAGGGGCGTCCGAAAAGACATTTGTGAATCGACCGTTGACAGCGCCGTCTGTGATTGTAAACCGCAGGCTTTTATTTTTAGACAGGTTAAGCACCACCAGCACTTCGTCGTTACCACTTTTTCTCAGGAAGGCTATTACATGGGCACTGTCTGTTGTTGACAGCCGGTGCAATGAAGCGTCTGTCGCCAGTGCTGGCGAAGATGAACGAAGCTCGAACAAGGTCTTATAGAAATCGTGCAATTCGTATTCGTTATTCCAGTCAATCGGATCCTTCTCAAAGAAAGCAAGCCTTTTCTTATTTGGCCCTTCCTGACCGCTGTACATAAGCGGTATGCCTTTCCAGGTAGCACTGAATACAGCAAGTGCGCCCGCGGCTGACCCGTACTTTTCGTATTCTGTTCCGTTCCAGCTGTTCTCATCATGATTGGTGGTGAACCAGGCCATAATTCCAGGTACCTCGTCATAGCGGTTCAGCACGCTATCTAACAAAGCAAGAGACGCACCATCCTGGTAAAACTCTCTGGTTTTATGCATCCATGTCCAGGTGTATGCAGCATCAAACACACTCATGTACTCCGGTTTCTCAAGTGGATCTAATTCGCCCAGCCAGAACAACGGCTTTATCTTTTCCAGTTCGGGCTTCGCTTCCTGCCAAAAATCCAGTTCTACCCAAAAAGCGAGATCTGCCCGGAAGCCATCGATACGGGCTTCTTCCACCCAAAATTTCATGGCATCAATCATGGCCTTTCGCAACGCAGGGTTTTTAAAATCCAGCTCAATGATGTCATCCATCCCGGAGGCTCTCTTAAAGTCACCCGTTGTAGCGTCCTTCTCAAACCAATCTGGATGTTCTTTGGTCCAGCGATGATCCCAGCCGGTATGATTGGCGACCCAGTCAATAATAACTTTAAAGCCCATGCTGTGTGCTTTATCCACCAAACTTTTGAAGTCGGCCATAGTACCAAACTCCGAGTTGATCGCTGTATAATCAGAACAGGCGTAAGGGCTTCCCAAAACGCCTTTCTTTTCTTTTTCAGAGATGGGTGTCACGGGCATGAACCAAAGGGTTTGTACGCCCATGTCCCTGAGCCGGGGGAGATGTGCAGCAAAGGCATTGAACGTTCCTTCCGGGGTGTACTGCCGCACATTGACCTCATAAATATTGGTTGTCTTGATCCAGGAATTATCGGTGGCTGTATCCATGCTTGCACTGCTTTTTGTGGTTGGTGTGGTCTGGTCAGAATTACAAGAAATAAACATCAGCCCTATGGCTAATAGAGGTAGTAATTGGGGCATACTGTGTTTTTCGCCGGCAAAATAACACATTAAATAACGTTGCGCAGATTAGGTTTAATTTTGCTCCTGCATGAAAACCTTTGATGTACCGGTCAATTACCGCAGCCCGCTTATTTCAGCTATAAAAGCAAAGCGTAAAGAAGGCGACAGGATGAAAAAAGATTTCTCGCCTACCTTCCTGAACTTCGGTCCACTCCATGTGTACCTCGCCCGGCATTTTGGTTTTTGCTATGGTGTGGAGAATGCTATCGACATCGCTTTTAAAACCATCGAAGAAAACAAACACAAACGCATCTTCCTGCTGAGCGAAATGATTCATAATCCGCAGGTAAATGCCGACCTCAAAGGAGCCGGGGTCGCGTTTTTGCAGGATACCGGAGGCAGGCAGCTGGTACCCTTCGAATCATTGACTGCAGAAGACGTAGTGCTGATACCGGCCTTCGGAACCACGCTTGCCATAGAAAAGAAGTTGAAAGATATTGGCATTGCACCTGAGAAGTACGACACTACCTGCCCATTCGTTGAAAAAGTTTGGAACCGAAGCGAAGCAATAGCCGCCTTACAATACACCATTGTGATACACGGCAAACCTAACCACGAGGAAACCCGCGCCACCTTTTCACATTCGGCTGCCAACGCTCCCTCAGTTGTAGTGAAAGACCTCGCGCAGGCACAGGAATTAGCCCGGTATATCAGGGGCGAGAAAAAACCGGAAGCTTTCTATCAGGAATTTAAAGACCAGTATTCCGACGGATTCTCGGTGGAACAGCACCTCGACAGGTTTGGTGTGGTGAATCAAACTACCATGCTCGCCAGCGATACCCAGGAGATCGCTGATTTTCTGAAGCAAACGGTTATGACAAAGTTTAAGCTTACAGAAGCGACGGTTAAAGATCACTTCGCAGATACCAGGGATACACTGTGCTACGCTACCAACGATAACCAGACTGCAGTAAAAGGAATGTTGCAGCAAAGCGCGAACCTTGCACTTGTGATTGGGGGGTACAATTCATCCAATACCTCGCATTTAGTGGAACTCTGTGAACAAAAGCTGCCAACGTTTTTCATCAGCGGTCCTGATAAATTACTGTCCTCCCAAACCATCATGCATTACAACTTCCACACGGGGCATGAGGAACTAACCGACCACTATCTTGGCAACAATGAGCCGGTGGAAATATTGATCACCAGCGGTGCTTCCTGTCCGGATGCCGTGGTGGAAGGGGTCATTCGTAAGCTTACTGATCTCTATCCCGACAGCCGCTCAGTCGAAGATTTGCTGTCCGATTTCACAATCTGAGTAACTGGGTATAGCGCACCTGCTTCCTTGCTGGCAAAAAATTACCCCGATGCTCAAAAGCCGCGGGGTAATTCCAACGTGATTGTAAAATAGTAAAGTAATCAGGCAAACGTGTTTCAGTCTGCCCAATTTTTTATTCTGGCATTAACCTTTTGATTGAAAACAAGATACTAGTACTTGTCTTCAATGTTATCGCCGTCCTTGTACAACAATTCATAATACTCGGTAGCCATACGATTGCTCTCGAACTGGAATCTAACGTCGCGCATACCGTTCTTCACCACCTGCCTCCAGGTATTAGGATCGTCATAATACAACGGAAGGATCTCTTCCTGCAAAATACGATAGAGCTCATCCAGGTCGTACTGGTCCTGCTCTGGCGTACTCATGGCGCTGTAGTCTACTGCCGGAACCACAAACCCGTTATTACCGTGGCTGATAAATTCAGGAATCCAGCCGTCGTCGGTTGAAAAATTGACGGCTCCGTTCATGGAGGCGGTCATGCCGCTCGTGCCAGAAGCTTCGCGGGGTACGCGGGGATTGTTCAACCAGCAATCGGAAGCCTGCTTCATCCGCTTGGATAAAGACAGTTCATATCCGATCATGACAGCTACATTCTTATAGTTCTTGCTAAGGTGTACAAGTTCGTTAAATTCAGAAATGGCAGGGTAATCAACCGGGTAAGGTTTTCCCGCCCAGATAATTTGTACCGGGTACTTGCTGTTCGACATCAGAGCATTAAAGCGATGAATATCCCGCGTGATCAGGTTGGCTCTCTTGTAACCTGCAAAACGCCTTGCCCATACAATGGTAAACACATCCGGATTAAACAATTTGCCTGTTTGATCAGCAACCTGTTCAAAGGCTCTTTTCTTCAGGTATTTTTTGCGGTCGTCAAAAGCAGTATCATCACCTAACTCCCGGAATTTGTACAGTTGCTTGTCCGCCCAATAGCGCCAGTTCTGGGCATTTGTTATGGAAAGTATTTTACATATATTTTCATACTTACTCCACATCTGCCGCGATACCTTACCGTGCAGTTGGGAAACGCCATTGGCTATGCGGGCAAATCGAAGGGCTGCCAGTGAGTGGTTGAACTGGTCGTCTGGCATTCCCGTCACCTGTTTCACCTCGTCAACAGAAAGTCCACAGAAATAACTCATCTTATGACAGAGGTGGATGTCGTGTTTTTCATTGCCTGCCTCTTCCGGGGTATGCGTTGTGAAAACCAGTCGCTTTTTTACCTCGTCCTTGTTGCGATTGAATTTGTTGTACAGGTAAAAGGCTGCTGAAAGACCGTGGGCCTCATTCAAATGATATACCTCGGGATTGAAACCGATCTGATCTACAAGCTTGGCTCCGCCCTTGCCGAGTAAGATAAACTGTGCCACTTTCGTAGCCACATTAGCGTCGTATAAACGGTGCGTGATTGTTTGCGATACGTAGTCGTTCTCGGGCACGTCGGTAGTCATTAGGAACAACGGCGCCGACTGAAAAGTTTGTGGCGGCAGGTACATGATCTTCACCCAAACCGGGTGCTCATGGATTTCCACCTGGAAAAGTATTCCCGTGTCTTCGAGGAAGCTATACTGTTTTTCCATCCAGGTCACATGGAGCGTCTGGTCCTGGTTGCGTGCCTGATCGTAGTAGCCATATTTCCATAAAATGCCGATACCAATAAGGTTCTGACGGAGCTCAAATGCACTGCGAAGATGAGAGCCGGCAAGGAAACCGAGGCCGCCACTGTATATTTTCAATGGCTGGTGTACAGCGAATTCCATTGAGAAGTAAGCTACTTTTTTATTATAACGTTCCTCAACCGGGTAAGGAACCTGATACGATTTAAAGTCCATTGTTTGATCTTTTAATAGTCCGCAAAATAAAGGCAAAAAGAACAGATTGTGTTTTAAATACACAACGCCTCGTCTATTATTTACCTGTTTTTTTGTCCCCCGGACCTTTTGTCAATGGCTTCTTTTTCTTATATGTACCGTCGAATGAGCATTTCAAGCCCCGGTATAACCCGCAACCCTCCGCTTCCCGAAGGGTTACCGATGAAGCATTAAATTGTAGTTCGAGTACACAAGCCTCGCCCCCCTGGCGGTACACGGCGGTTTTACTCGAGGTAAAAAATGCTGTGCCTTTCAGCTCGCCCGTGCATTCGCCACCATCCTCTTCGAAGTGAATGTAAAAATTGAGCTCTTTGTCGTCACGGCCGTCCCGGATGGAAACAATATTCCGTTTACTGGTACCATAGTCGCCGGTAAAAGGACGTTTGGAAGAAAACGTATCGATCGGGTTGAAAAGCTCAAGGGTTGTATCGTTCAGGAGATCGGTCATGATCAGGGTAAAATTCTTAGCCTCTGCATTATAGGCGTATACATCCTTTCCCTCTGTAACTGTTTCGTCCTTGCCCTTGTGACTCACAGACCGGGATAAGGAGTAAGATTTGTCAATCGTGCTTACCTGCGTGGTACGGGGATCATTGTCAGGAATAAGAAAGGGAAAAGCAGCACCAAATTGATTGTCCTTATCAAAACTCACGAGGAGTGCAGCCGCGCGTGCGGAGCTTGCTGCTTTCATGATAAAATAGGTCTCAGCACCTTTCGACTCGAGAACCGCAAGTGGAATGTATTTGATGGGACTTAACCGGCCAAGCATCTTCAGCTTTAATGAATCAGGCACACCATCCTCGAAAGCATCGGAACTTATGGTGGCGGTATCGCGGATCTGCAGCAGTTCCGTATCGCTGAGATGATACCCGACATTCGCTTTTGAAAATTTGCCTTTAAAGTCTTCAAAATCGAAGCCCGACGCTTCCACTTTTGCAACCGGTTTGCTTTCGTTGCAGGCAGAAATAACAAGGAACCCCAAAACAGGGATGATCCACTTCATAGCAAAGATTTGTGTAAATAAAAGAAAATAATGGCATACCTGGAGGCAAAGAAAAATAGGCAGTAAATGGAATATTTTTTAGGTTTGCCTAAATTTAAACTTAGCCACGTTGAATTTTTCTCCAAGTGAAGAAAATTATCTGAAGGCCATTTTTCATCTGCAACTGGACGTTGATACGGTTACCACTACCGCCTTAGCGCACAGGTTGGAGGCTAAACCCGCCTCCATCACAGATATGATGAAAAAGCTAAGCAACAAGGGCGTGCTGCATTACAAACCCTATTACGGATTCAGCCTGAGTCAGGAAGGGAAAAAAATAGCCCTGGGCATTATCCGCCGTCACCGTTTATGGGAGTACTTTTTATCAGAGAAGCTGGGGTTTAACTGGAAAGAAGTGCATGCCGTTGCCGAGGAGATGGAACACGTGCGCAGCAAAAAGCTGATCGACAAACTGGATGAATTTCTTGGCTTCCCTCAGTTTGATCCGCACGGCGACCCCATCCCGGACAGTAAAGGGAGGGTTAAGATGCGCACAAAGATCTCTCTGGCACACCTGCCGCCTCACCAGTTGGCTACCGTCATCCGGGTGAGCAACCAGTCGGAGGAAATGCTCGAATTACTGCAACATAAACATATCGCAATCGGAAGCGTGCTGGAGGTACAAAAACTTTTTGCCTTCGATCAGTCGCTGCAGCTTAAAATTCGGCCGCAGCGAATAGAAACTATCAGCGAGCAACTCGCTAAAAACATATTTGTGGCGTATGAAACGGGTAAATAATGATGCCTCCCTTAGTGAAGTTCACCAAAGCGTAGACACCACATCTGCCTCAAAAGGCAGATGGCGCAGAATATTTTCTTTTTTTGGCCCCGCCTACCTGGTAAGCGTAGGCTACATGGACCCGGGCAACTGGGCCACCGACCTGGCTGGTGGCAGCCAGTTTGGTTACAAACTGATCTGGGTGCTGCTCATGAGCAACCTGATGGCCCTGCTCCTGCAAAGCCTTTGTGCGCGGCTGGGTATTGTAAGAGGTAGAGACCTGGCGCAGGCAAACCGTGAAACCTATCCCAAAGGCGTCAATTTTTGCCTTTATGTATTGGCAGAAGTAGCCATTGCCGCCACAGACCTTGCCGAGATTCTCGGTATGGCCATCGGTATACAATTGCTCACCGGGTTGCCACTGATTTGGGGCGTTTCAATTACAGTGCTCGATACTTTTTTGCTGCTCCTTCTGCAGCGTTTGGGCATGCGTAAAATGGAGGCTTTTATCATTTCGCTTGTCGCCATTATCGGCATTTCATTCCTGGTGCAGATACTGATTGCAAGCCCCGACCTGAGCGAAGTTGTTGTAGGCTTTATACCTTCCATCCCCAATGAAACCGCTCTTTATATCGCCATCGGAATCATTGGAGCTACGGTAATGCCGCATAATCTTTACCTCCATTCGGCACTGGTACAAACACGTAAAATTCAACGCGATACCAAAGGCATCAAACGGGCACTCAAGCTGAACTTCATCGATACCACCATTGCTTTAAATCTTGCTTTTTTTGTGAATGCAGCCATACTGGTACTGGCAGCCACGGTCTTTTATAAAACAGGGCGAACAGACGTGGGCGAGATACGACAGGCTCATGAATTACTGGCACCCATGCTGGGGTCGAACCTGGCGCCGATACTTTTTGCAGTAGCGCTGATCGCCTCCGGGCAAAGTTCCACGGTTACGGGTACGCTGGCCGGTCAGATCGTAATGGAGGGGTACCTGCGCCTTAGAATCAATCCATGGGTACGACGCCTGCTGACACGGTTGGTAGCCATCATTCCCGCAGTAATTGTGATCCTGATTAACGGTGAAAACAATATAGACGACCTGTTGATCTTCAGCCAGGTAGTGCTGAGTTTACAGCTGGGCTTTGCCGTTATTCCGCTTATTCATTTCGTAAGCGATAAAAAAACGATGGGAGATTTTGCCATTAAGCCCGTTACCAAGGTGCTTGCCTGGCTGATCACAATAGTGCTGGTGTATTTAAATATCAGGATGGTTGCCGGACAGACCTCAGATTCTTTTAATGCTGACGGAAACCTTGGTTGGAAGATACTGATCATAGCAGCCGGACTTGCATTCGTAACCCTATTATTGTTTGCGTTGATATACCCGCTCCTCAGCCAAAAGCCCTCCGAAGTATCCATGAACCTGCATCAGAACAATGATGTTGCCATCGGTGAAGCGCTCATTCCCAGGTACAACCGCATTGCTGTCGCGCTCGACTTAAGCAAATTCGATCAGCAACTGCTCGCCTATGCACTGGGGCAGGCCAATGCCAGCACTGTTTTTCTGCTGATCCACGTAGTTGAGAGCGCCTCCGCAAAAGTGCTCGGGACCAACACAGATGATATGGAAACCAGGAAAGACAAGGAGAAGCTGGATGCCTACGCAGCACAATTAGAATCACGTGGCTACAAAGCCCAAAGCCTTCTTGGCTTTGCTCACCGCCAACGCGCCATCGCAAATTTGGTGAATGAAGCATCTGCCGATCTGCTCGTAATTGGAGCTCATGGACATAGTGGCGTTAAAGACTGGATCTACGGCGAAACAATTGAGGGTGTGAGGCATCAGCTGAAAATTCCCGTGCTGATCGTAAGGCTGTAAGGTAAGCCTTCAAAGGATGCTCCCTGCTTGCTTTGCTGCTCCTTCAGGCTCATTGTCACGAACTTTCACCTTTCGGTATATGCACTTGCAGTTTGTACTGTCCGACCTGCTATAAAACGCGACGGGAGGGCAGAACAAATCCAAATGCCGAGTGGCAATAACCCTTAAATTTGCGCATTCTTTTTCAAATAAAATGCAGCTCCAATGACGCAAAAGATTAAAGTAACCAACCCGGTAGTTGAACTGGATGGCGATGAGATGACCCGTATTATCTGGAAATTCATCAAAGACAAACTGGTTCTACCCTACATTGATCTGGACATTAAATACTACGACCTTGGAGTAGAGTACAGAGATCAAACCGGCGACCAGGTTACCATTGATGCTGCCAATGCGATCAGACAATACGGTGTAGGTATTAAGTGCGCCACCATTACGCCGGACGAAGACAGAGTGAAGGAGTTTAAGCTCGCGCAAATGTGGAAAAGCCCCAACGGTACCATTCGTAATATCCTCGACGGTACTGTGTTCCGCGAACCGATCGTTATAAAAAATATTCCCCGTTTGGTCACCACCTGGGACCGCCCCATTGTAGTAGGCCGCCATGCTTTCGGCGATCAGTATAAAGCAACTGATTTCGTTGTAAAAGGCAAAGGAAAGCTCACCATTTTATTTGAAGGCGAGAATGGTGAAAAACAACAGTACGAAGTATACCAATACAACGGAGAGGGCGGTGTTGCTATGGCGATGTACAACACAGATGAAAGTATCCGGGGCTTTGCCCGCAGCTGTATGAATATGGCGCTGCAAAAAGGATGGCCGCTCTACCTGAGTACTAAAAATACTATCCTGAAAAAATACGACGGCAGATTTAAAGATATTTTTGCTGAAGTTTTCGAAGCAGAATTTGTGCAGAAATACAAAGATGCCAACATCACCTACGAGCACCGCCTGATTGATGACATGGTAGCCTCTGCTATGAAATGGAACGGTGGATTTGTGTGGGCTTGTAAAAATTATGATGGCGATGTGCAAAGCGATTCTGTGGCACAGGGCTTTGGTTCCCTGGGCCTGATGACCTCCGTTTTAATTACACCCGACGGTCAAACGATGGAAGCTGAAGCTGCCCACGGCACCGTTACGCGCCACTTCCGCGAACATCAGAAAGGCAATCCTACGTCTACAAATCCTATCGCATCCATATTCGCCTGGACAAGAGGTCTCGCCTTCCGCGGTAAACTGGATGGGAACCAGCCACTGATCGATTTCTGCAACACACTGGAAGCGGTGTGCATTGAAACTGTAGAGAGTGGCAAAATGACAAAAGATCTTGCCCTTACCATTAAATCTAAAGCGGAACACGGTAAAGACTACCTGTACACAGAGGAGTTTTTAGACGCCATTGATGAGAATTTGAAAAAGAGAATGGGATCAGGTTTATAAAATCGTTTGATCAACACCGTTATGGATAGTAACAGCAATATTGGTTTAGACGCAGTCAAATCGCGGGAGTTAGCCGACCAGTTGAACCTTTTACTGGCCAACTACCAGGTGTTCTATATCAATGCACGTGGATTCCACTGGAACATCACCGGGTCTAATTTTTTTGAACTGCACGCAAAGTTTGAAGAGTTGTACAATGATCTGCTTGTGAAAGTGGATGAGATAGCAGAACGAATACTTACCCTGGGGTATGTGCCACTTCACTCTTTTGCCGACTATCTCAAAACAGCCACCATACAGCAGGCTGTAAATATTTCGGATGGTAAAGAAGCGATACAAAATGTGGTGAACGCTTTCCGGGATCTCCTGGTGGTGCAGCGGCGATTGCTCGCCCTCGCGAGCGACACCAATGATGAAGGAACCGGTGCGCTCATGAGCGACTATATCCGGGAACAGGAAAAAGCAGTTTGGATGTACTCTGCCTATCTTAAATAAATGTAAGCATTTGATGAGCCAGGGTCGCCTGCACTTGCGTGACCCAGGCTTTCTGAACCATTACCCGTTATTCTTTCACAATAACAGGAGCGTGTCTATGTCCCGCAGCCTTCGCCAATTCAGACCGGAAGGCTTTTTCTACTCGGTTAAACGGTCTGTTGTTTTTATTTTGACAAGAACGTAGCACACAAACCGTTTAATTCTTTCCCCGGCAGCCCGCCTGTTGCCTTATTCAGCGGATCTTGCCTTACAACTACCGAAGGTTCAACAACCGCACCCCAGGGGAGAAAGATCAAATATAAGTCTCAACTATATTCGTCGACTAACCAGCATTTCCGGTTGACGGTCCGATTCCGGCACAACATTTATATATAGTTATCTAAACTATACCATGGACAAAAGAACAGAAGACGAATCAGCTTCCTCGAACATACCGCAAAACAACGCTTCCAAACCAATGGACAGCAAGAACGAAGTAGAGGCGTCCAACGACGAAAAGATCGGCCAGGATTTTCCCGGATATCCGCATTATCCATCACGCGAGGACATGATGGATCAGCGCACAGACAGCCACAGGGTGGATATGGACATTGAAAACCTTCCTACTTCAGGCAACAGCACGGGCGTTAGTCAGCGCTTTCCGAGCGCGGATGCTAAAAAAAAAGCGATGACCCCGCAGCCGGGCTTGGGTGATGATGATCTTCAATTGCAGCCAGGCACCGATGCAGATGTTACCGAAGACGACCTTGCCATTTTAAACGCCACCAACGGCGAGATTGGTGTACCACAGAACGTGGATAATGAAGACCTCAACAACGACCTGGATATTCCGGGAACCGACCTCGATGATGCCAACGAAGAAATAGGTGAGGAAGACGAGGAGAATAACTACTACAGTCTCGGAGGCGATCGTCATGAAGGTGGAGAAGAGAATCCGGAGTCGGACCCGCGTAGAGACTTCTGATTGTTGCGTTATGGTTAGAACTTTTAGTTAACAATCCCGGTTGAGGTGGTTCCCATCGACTCACCGGTTTAGGTGCGACTGCTTGTGCTCGTTGTGAAGTTTTCGTATGCTTCTGATCCTGGTTGCACATTAAGTAGAACAAATTTGAAATTTTATTCAGCACTCACAATAAATTTGCTGTTCGCTAAGCCTGCCTGTCCATCAACCGTTATGTTGAGAGGTATAGCAATAACAATATGCTGAACGATTCAATACGTGTCTGTACAAAATAACACACAAAGGCGCCTCGACGAGCTTGAACACCTGTCAGAGTTTGCTGGCTACCTTCTGAGTGATTACTCAAAAGAATTTGCCTCGCTACTCTTACAGTTTAGCGAGGAGGCTGATATTCCTATTCTCAAGTTGCTCAGGCACATCCCGCAGGAACAATTAATGGAGCTCACACTTGTGAATGCAACAGAACTCCTGGAAGCGCTGCGCGACCGTAATGCGCAGGAACAGATAGAGGATACATTACAAAAGTTTTTGACCAACCGGCTTCCTGCGATCGATAATCACACTATCGTCACTGAAGACATCCTTCTTTCGGCAACTGTGCGGCGCCAGGTGTTTCTACATTTTCTCCCCGCTTATGCCTCCTCTATTGTGCAGGCGGTGAATATTGTAAAAGACCTCGACATTTACATGCTTCATTTTGAAACTGCGCTTACAAATGCACATGCCAATCTGTTGCACCAGAAGATAGAAGAAAGTAATCGGTTTATTCAGACAGTGAATACAACACTTCCAGGAGCAGTTTACATCTTTGACCCGATAACATTTCAAAACATTTACGCAACGCCAAAGTTGGAGACAGTAATAGGTTACACCGTTGCAGAACTGAATGCGTTTTCCAGAACAGCTGCGAATGAAATTGTACACGACGAAGACCGTGGCGAAATGACCCACCATCTGACCAATATATTGCAATGCGGAGATGGGGAGATATATAGTTACAAATACCGGGTAAAACTTAAAACCGGTGCCTACCGTTGGATCAGGAATTATGAAACGCCCTTCAAACGTGACGGCGATGGGAAAGTCACGCAAACGATCGCAATAGCACTTGACATAGATAAAGAAAAGCGCACGGCTGACGATCTGAAACAACGTGAAGCTGACCTGGTAGCGGCTCAACAATTGTTCAACCAGGCCCAGGCGCTCAGTCATTTGGGTCATTACTCGATGAACCTGGCATCGAGAGAAATTGTTTTTACTGAAGAAGCGAGCCGGATATA
This sequence comes from Chitinophagaceae bacterium, assembly GCA_041745695.1. Taxonomy (GTDB): domain Bacteria; phylum Bacteroidota; class Bacteroidia; order Chitinophagales; family Chitinophagaceae; genus Flavisolibacter. Next base: position 18,986 of record JBGTIL010000194.1, read on the forward strand.
TGGCTTTGATAGCCATCGGTCTTTGTTCGATTACGACGAAATAGTTAGCCTGATAGAGGCTGAAGATAAAGACAAGGTGCGCCAGGCGCTCTGGCAAACCATTGCCACAAAGGAGCCATTTGATTATCATTTCCGCATCAACAATTTTCATGGAGAAAAGAAAACATTACATACCCTGGGCACCATCGTAAACAAGGACGGCGACGGCGCGGGGAAACTGGTTGGAACCATCCAGGATGTCACCGAAAGACATGGTTTGCTTAAGCAACTGCTCGAGAGTGAAAAGTTGTACAAGCAGGCGCAGGCACTAGCCCACTTAGGTAATTGGACGCTGGATTTTCAATCAGGAGCTTACACTGTGTCGGATGAAATGTATAGAATTTATGAACGAGCCGTTGACCAGCCTTTTCTGCCTGATGAGTGGCAGCAATATATCCATCCCGAAGACCGCGACGAAGTAGTCCAATACCTGCAGGAAACTACTTTGCATAATAAAGCCTACGACAAAATTCACCGTATCCTTCTAGACAACGGAACAGTGAAAACCCTTCACAGAAAAGGAACCGTCGTTTGTGATGACCATGGTAAGCCAGTGAAAATGGTTGGCACCACGCAGGATGTAACAGCACAACACAAGATCCAGGGAGAACTAAAGGATAATCAAACATTTATTCGTAAGATCACTGATGCTACACCCTCCATCATCGGATCTTATAATGTGCATTCCGGGAAGTATGTTTTCATCAGCGAAGGGCTGGAGAAATTATTAGGTTACAAAACAGCTGAAGTATCGCAGAAGGGTGCACTTTTTTTTAGCCAGATCATTCACCCCGATGACGCGGAAAAGGTAAAACGGGTTAATGATGAAGCCATTTCTGAGGCGAATGCTAACCAGGGGAACAATGACCTTGTGATAGAAACGGTTTACCGTTTGCAGCATAAGAATGGGCACTACCGGTGGTTCCATACTTACGGAACTATCTTCGACCGAAACAGGCATGGAAAGGTTGAGCATTTTTTGAACATCACGCTCGATGTAACAGCGCAGATTGTTGCGGAAGAAAAAATTGCAGAACAGGAACTGTTCATTCAACGGGTAGCAGATGCTTCCCCAACGATACTCTACATCTTCACTGTTGCTAGCAACAGCTTTGAATACATCAACAAGGAACTGTTTTTTGTGCTGGGATACACCACTGAGGAAGTGGAAAACATGGGAGCCGGCGTTGTGGAAACCTTGTATCATCCGGAAGACATTAACCAGCTTCCGGAGAGAAGAGAAAGCAGTAAAAAATTCCAGCACCGGAACTCTATGATCCAGTACGAATGTCGCGTGAGAAGTAAGGAAGGTGACTGGAAGTGGCTACTCGTGCGAGAGGTAATTTTTAAAACAACCGACGAGGGCAAAGCCGCACAGGTGTTGGGTGCAGCATTAGATATCACAAAACGCAAAGAGATGGAACGATCGCTCCTGCAAAACTCTTTTCACCTGGAGCAGTCGAACGCGAGCCTGGAGGAGTTTGCGTACGTTGCCAGCCATGACCTTAAAGAGCCCTTGCGTAAAATATCAACGTTTGGCGACAGGATTGTGAGCACACAATTGGACAACCTGACTCCGGAGGGTAAAATTTATCTAACCAAAATTGTGGATGCCTCACAACGAATGCAGGTAATGATCAACGACCTGCTTTCGATTTCCCTCATTTCCGGCGACCGGTCTTTTCAGAAATTTAGCCTGCAGGCTGTACTTGATGATGCAAAGCAAGCACTTGAATTTAAAATTGAGCAGAAAAATGCAATCATCGAAGGCTTTAACCTTCCGCAGGCAAGCATTGTACCATCACAGTTTCGACAGTTGTTTCAAAACCTGTTGAGCAACTCCCTGAAATTCGTTCCGGACGACAGGACACCACTGATTAAAGTAGCGGCAACCTTTATAGCTCCTGATGAAGTGAAAGACTTCCAAATGGTAGTAGCAGCTCAATACCTCAAGCTGACTTTCGAA
>JBGTIL010000195.1:0-3441 GCA_041745695.1 Chitinophagaceae bacterium
CTTGTAAAGTATGCAAGGAAGAAAGCAACACCATGAAAATTTGTTTGTGACTTTTCAGTTATCTCAAAAAGTCCCGCCTGACAACTTTTACCGAAGTCTCCATGACACACTTGATCTGCGCTGGCTGTATAAAACCACCGCCAGGTACTATGGCACTGAAGGACAAAAGTCTATTGACCCTGTTGTATTCATCAAGCTGATGCTGATCGCCTACCTGGAGAACCTTGGCTCTGACCGCAGGATCATAAGCACTGCCCAGATGCGACTCCAGGCATGCTATACTTCCTGGGCTATGACATAGATGAACCCTTGCCCTGGCACTCCACCCTTAGCCGCACAAGGCAACTTTACGGTGAAGAAGTGTTCCGCACCCTGTTTGTAAAAGTGCTTCGCAAAGCAATAGAAAAAGGCATGGTAGCGGGCAAAAGGCAGGCAATAGACTCAGCGCCTGTAAAAGCAAATGCATCAATGAACTCGCTTCAGAAAAAAGAGATCCTGCAGGACGGAGCAGCATATGCCAAGCAATTAAGGTCAGATGATGAAGACGCTAGTGATGCAAATGGGAATGACGATGGTGAGCAGCAAGGGCAATCTGTGAGTGCCTCCAAACAAAAATCGGTGGAGCAACACCACGCCTGGAAAGATAAAGCGTACAAGGGCATGCCCGGAGGGCGAAAGAAAAGCGAAGAGGGAGGTTCAGAAGAAAAGTACTTGCCAAAGTTCGTCTCCAATCACACCCACTACAGCATTACAGACAAGGATGCAAGAGTATCCGTAAAACCTGGAAAAGCCAGGCAGCTAAACTACCATGCACAAATAGCTGTGGATACAGCTCACCATGTCATCACCTGCATGGAAGCTCACTATGCAGATAAGAAGGACTCGCAGTGCATGCCGTCAGTCTTAAACACCCTTACAACTAATCTAAGATCCGCTGGGCTGGTTGTAGAAGAAGTGCTTGCTGACGCGGGCTACAGCAGTGGCGAGGCACTAAAAGCACTCGAACGTAAAAACATAACCGGCTACATCCCAAACTTTGGTCTGTACAAACCGTTCAGGGAGGGCTTTAGCTACCATGCGGAAGGCGACTACTACCAGTGCTCAAGAGGTACAAGGCTTGTGTTCAAAAAGATCAAGAGCACGCACGAAGGTGCTTACCTGCTGCGACATTATAGGAGCAGCTCCAAGGACTGTAAAACGTGCCCGCTCAAGCAAACATGCATTGGCAAAAGCAATGAAAAGAAGATTGAAGACACTGTCGATAAGCCTTATTACGATCGTATGCATATACGCCTGCAGACCAGCAAAGCAAAGCGCATGAAGAAACTGAGAAGTAGCACCGTAGAACCTGTGCTTGACACACTCACTAACTTCCTTGCAATGAAACGAGTGAACACACGCGGGAGGAAAGCAGCTAACAAATGCATGCTGATGGCAGCGGTAGCTTACAACCTGAAAAAGATCATGAGGTGGATGAGGGACAGGGTGATCGCAGATGTGAAAGCCGCTGAGATCAAGGCAGAAAATGTACTCCAAACCCTTTTCTATCCACTACAGCGAGTTATACAGGACTGTGGACATAGAGCTTCTTATCAACTCATGGAACTACAATAGCCTCCATAGCCGTTTACAGATAAGAAAAGAAGTTGAAACCTCTAAAAAGGTAGTTGTGCATCAGCCACTAATGTTGTACGTAGCCCTTTCTAGGCAACACGTTACTTGTCTCTTTCCAGATGAATTTGAAAGCCAATTGTCGTTAGAAATCCTCTGTAATGTTGACTTTGATCAAAACCATAAAACCCATCTTTTCTGGAACTGTAACCTACAAGCAGTTCTATTCCTACCGATGAATTAAAATAAAACTCAGGCCCTGTCATAAATTTAAAACTATTACTATGACCTGTCTTTGCACCAAAATTACTTTGAATTCCATAACTATAAGAAGCGTCAACCAGTATGTTATAATTGTTGTCTTTTTGTAAAAGATAGTATCTTCCAAAGGGTCCAAAATACAACCAGCTATTATTTCCTCTTCCACCACCAACGTTCCCTGCTAGAGTACGAACGTAGTCGGATTTTGACCAGGAAAATGAAGGTTTTATTCCAATAGCAAGCTTGTCTATAATGAAATAACCAACTGAAGATGAAAGCGAAACATCAATGTCCTTATATTGTACGATGTCTTGTCCTACAATAAAATCCCTTTTGTTGGATTGAAAAGAACCTGAACCACCGACAAGCCATATGCCCTTATCTAATTGACCTAGTGCAGTTTCGGTAAATGATAAAAAAATAATGAAAATTAGGAGATATTTCATTGTTCTACGTGTGAAATGGTTGAATTTGGTTGCGTACAACGGAGAAAAGGCTTTAGGTAGTATGGATATTTGAAAACATCTGCTTAGCCTTGTTCCTGCTTTTGACTAAAGATATCCAGTCATTAACTTTTTCAGAAGCCCGTATTGCCTAAAGGCAATGTTAGGCGATGTCGTTTAGAAGGCAGTTGGAGTCACAATTGTTCTCTTACCAGCCATAGACCTGTCTGAATTGGTTTGGTCTGAACAATTGGGTCATAGGTGTCGATGTTCTCCAATCTCAGGTTGGTGCCATCAAATTTCTTTATACGATATTGACTCCGCTTCTTAATGCCCTCGTCGGTGACCTCAAGTTCCAGGATAGAATATTGTCTGTCTTGTTTCAAGTGATAAGTTGCATTTGACTCACCATGTTTAGCACTACTAATTATGACATTCGCTGAATCAAGAAACTGATAGGATACTCCAGCACCTTTTGAATTTTTCCAATTGCCTAAAAGGTCACGATATACTACTGTTTGTGAATAGCCATCAACGGCAGAAAAAGCAACGACAAACAGCACTGCCACTTTTATGTACTTCATAATTCACTTTTTGATTGTATAAGTTACGATGCATTTCTTCTTCAATTGTATTAAACCCTTGAAGACATTCCAATATCGCCTAACGTCCCGTGGATTTGCGAAGCAGCGGGAATTGATATTTTGTCGCTTTACTTCGATTCTTTTGCCAGGCTTCGTTGTTGCAGTTCAAATGTAGTTCTACAACCGCTGTTTCCAAAATCCGGTGTTAGCCGCTGACCGGCGTTAATCCAGGCTTCCACTGATAGCGAGGATATTCGCTTCAGTCATCGCAAAATGTAGTTGCAGATTCTGCTTGCAGCACCATGTGCACGCCGCTAGAAAGCGTTCCGCAATGTTTGCTCTTACTGAAGTCGGCTCGGTCAAGGTCGGGGCGAACAGATTCGTGAGGAAGGAACTTGCACAGCCCTAAAGCCTGCAGGACTGATCTAATAAATCAAGCTGCAGAACAGAGCGCCCGCGGCGAATAAAAGAGTATAAAACAAGAAAAGAAATCTGTGATCTACCCCGCTGAAACGTGAGGTAAAATCTTTATGTGAAGGCAA
>JBGTIL010000196.1:0-4768 GCA_041745695.1 Chitinophagaceae bacterium
ACTGGTGATCTGCGACGAGGGAAGAAATTACACGCCAGCTTTCACATCCCTGCTGAAAGATTACTACCTAAAGTTGTGAAGCATTGCCCCGCGCATAATCATCCAGGTAATGAAACGAAGGTGTAAGGCCTCCTTGTGCCACAATGGTTGCGCGGTCGAGAATGGCAGAACCAGCTGTGAGCAAATCAGGAAGTACGTACTTGATCATTTGCTCGCCAAAATACCGCGACGCATCGCGCGGCAGTTCGTTCGGAAGATTCCCTACAGCCATGATGTCGATTGAATTGGTAAGACAAGGTTCGGTCCTGACCAGGGTTGTTTTATCTACTCCATACACGGGTTGTGCCATGGTGGCGTCGCCGAAGTTGATGGGCACTGAACCACCTTCATCATCTGTTATGTCGGCAATCACCTGCAGGCGAAAGCGGGGGTCAGCAACATCTTTCAGTTCAAAAAGTCTGGGCACATTTTCATTCCAGTATACGCCGTTCATTAGCACGTCGGCACCCATAGCATAGGGTAAAAACTTGCTGCTGTACTCACCCGGGTATTGGTGAAAATGACCGCGTTGGTAACTGCCATCTCGTGTTGTTTCATAGAGATCGCTTCCTCTCAGGTGAACGTATACAGGGTAAGCAAATTCTCTTTGCAAGAATTCTTCTGTTTCCACTTCTCTTATCTGCATCAGGTTCATTATCTCCAGTGCGCCCTGTGCCACCCTGCCCGATCCGGTAACAACTATTTTACAATTCGGCAGGTTGAGTCCGAAGTAAGTATGCAGCAGTTTCCGGAAGGTCTTGTGTTCAAATACTCTCGCCAGCTGATAGGAGCCTGTGCGGTTTCCATAAGCCATCATACCATTGTGTGCACCTACAATGCCTGCAAAAAATCCAAAGCCAATGATCCGCTGACCGTCGTCATGCTCGAGGCATTCGTAGTCGATGAGGGTAATTTTCCGGCGAATGATCTCCTGTAACAGGAACTGGTTAAGCGGCTGCTTTTTCTTGGTATGAGAAAAGAACAGGTATTTTTTATTGTCGATCAGGCTCAGGGGCGGAACTTCTTTAATTCCAACCAGGATATCGCAGTCGGCTATATTGTGCACAACCGGGATGGAACAACGCTCATATTCAGCGTCGGTATAGCAGCGCTCAGGAGATGCCTGCACTACAATTTGTACGTCAGGATATTTCTTTTGAACCCATCTGCATTGCGACGGAGTAAGGGCCACGCGGTTATCAGCAGGTCGTTTTTCTTCTTTCAGTAGGGCGATCTGTATCATAGTGAAAATCCTGCAATGGTGAGTTTGCCCAGCAGCAGCAACAAAAATAACTCTTTGGTTCTCTATCATAATCTGAGCTGGCTGCACAGCGCTAATGCCCGATAAGCAAGCAACAACAAAAGCCTTCCAGATTCATCCTTCCTGATAAAATAAATCTTCCCGGCAGAGGTGGTGAATTACAGGAAATCTGGCAGAAAAAAAGCGCTTTGCAGTAGCAGTCAGCACCGGGTGCAGCCCACATTGACAAATAGCTTCGTTGCGGGAGCAGATGTTCCTCTTGTCATTTCACTAAAATTTAAAATATGAAAAGATGTTATTGCATTGTGATGGGTCTTTTATCGTTGACCCCGGTTGCCTGGTCGCAGGCTAAACCCGCAGAGACGATGATGGTTGCTGCCTCCAAGCCTGGCGGCACGATGGTATCCGCAGTTGGAACGCATCGTACTTTAGATAGGGCAGAAGGAAAATGGCAGGTGCGAAAGACAGGGAATGAAAAAAAATTACAAGTCGAACAAAATGGCAACTTGATGACTGAAAGCAGGGTGCAGCACCGAGGCACTCCGGTGGGTAAGTACGCTTTCAATGATATGGCTGTATTGCACAATGATGCCCTCGATTACCTGCACCTGAATTACAGCAGCGGCACTGAGAGCAACTTTCGGGGAATGTATGATGGTCTGACAGCCTATAGCCGAAACAGTGGTGGGGATGGCCTGGGATTCAGCTACGAACAGCTAGCCCGTTTAAAAAGCGAGGTGACCGGGGTACCTTCTTTGTTGCAGGTTTTAGAGCGGGATTATAACGCGGTGACCCCTGTTGAAAAGGAAGAGATCCTCGGTCTTTATGAGCAGCTAAATGCAGCGCCCGATGACGCGGCGATAGAGAGCCTGCTGCAAGGCTTTGACCGCAGGATAACGGGTTCAGCATATAGTGAATCAGAAAAAAGCTTGCTTTTAGGGCTGTCGCAAAGCCTGCTTACGGTTGGAAATTTTTGGTCAGCTACATCAAATTTCATGCAGGCACCGGGGGAAAGGCGTACCTGGCAGGAAAGAGCAGGAATTGTAAGTAGTGATTTTCCGGAGGCGCTGCGGGACAGCCGGAAAAAACCCGGAGGAAAGGAGCGTTTGTCAGGAGCCGCCGCCGAAGATGGTTCACGAAAGGGGTGCAGGATCAAGTGTGTGCTTTGCGTTGCCCTTCAAGACGTGATTGCGCTGGCTGTATGGACACCCATTCTGGGTCCGCATGTGGCTGCAATCGCTGCTGCTGCATGGTCGGCTATTGCCCGTTGCTGTATCTGCGGCACATGTAACGCTGGCTGTCCTAGTGATTGATGCGGAAGCAGCGCAGCCTCAGTGCTGCGGTCAGTATTAAAATCTGTTTCAACAAAGGCAGTTGGCTTACAGCAAGCTGTGTTGAACTATAAAAAAAACCAGGAGCCCTGGGTGGCAGGTACGGTAGCAGCCAGGGAGACCTTCAATTAACAAGAGCGATCAGTGGGGTAAGGTGTAGTTGAGCCATGCATCCGTGCATCGGCTCAACTCTTTTTTAGATGATGCCCTGCGTTATGTAACTCACTGTACACAGCTACTACATATTGCCATCATCAATTGCGGGTAATTGGCGACCTGCTCAGTAAATGGTTTTGCTACCGGTTCTGGCAATCAATATGAGATGGGCAACCATGGCAAACAACAGTAAATAATGTTGGGAGCAGCCCCGACTGAAAACGGAAAGTGCTGTATTAAGCTGCAATGATCGGCGGTACTGCCTCGCGGCCTGATTACTTTACAAGATTGTCTTTTCGGAAGCAATACTATCTCCACTTCAGCATCTTCACTTCGTCCATCAGGTCTTCAGAAAAAACACCCCGGTACTGGTGGTTGGGCTGATTGCGGATCTGCTGAATAATGGTAAGTGCATCATCATAATCGCTGTTCTTGAGGTAGGCCAGGGCGAGGTAGTACTCCCCTGCATCATGAAAGGCGCTGCCACCCGAAGCAGCCAGTTTTTTTAGTGGCGCTATGGCCCAGAAAGCATCTGCTGATTCCAGGTAAGCGACGCCAGTGAGCAAAGCTTCTTTATCGCTCAGCAGCACCTGGTGCTTGGCTGTTCGGATCACACTGTCGAAGCTACGCTTACCATAGAATGCCTCGATGCGGGAAGCCTGCGGGTATTTGGCGATGGGAGACTGCAGCAGCGGGTAAGGGCGGTACAGTTCCCTGTACAGGTTATCTGGGGATAGTTTGTAAAATCTACTAAACTGGACGCCAAAATACACCAGCAGGATAATGGTCACTGTAGACAGCACATAACGGAATGGCAGCCGGAACGACGATCTTTTGGCAAATGGTCTGTGGTAGGAAGCTGCTTTCATGTTGTGAACGAGACTGCGGTCGTTTTGTTACCAACAGCAAAATACTAAATTGTATTCAGTGGCAAATGTGTTTGAAACGACCTTGACGTGGCTTTTGTTGCCTTGCGCTTGCGGGGGCATGGGCAGTTTGAGGTAGACATATGTATGCGCCGTACACGATCGCATGATTTTGTACGCCTATTGCAATTAATACCGTACGCGCATGCAGCAGGTGGAAGGCACCTGGAGTTGGCGCATTGGTGATACGGATCATCAGGGAGAGTGCTGCCAAATCAGGATGATACTGAATGGTTTTGCAATGAAGCGCAGCAACAAGCGTGAGTGTAGTTTTCGAGGGTGCTTCCGGCTTATTTTTGCAATTCTGTTCGTCAGCGTGTTTCGCGTCCTGCGCCAGAAATTCAACAAATGAATTATTTCGAACTATTTGGCATCCCGCTGCAATTCCAGGTTAACAAGACCGAATTGCGAAAAAAGTTTTTCGAGCTCAGCAAGCACTCGCACCCCGACTATTTTGTTAATACAGGCACGGGTGACCAGGAGGACGCGTTGGAAGCTTCGGCTTCACTGAACAGCGCATTTAAAACCCTGAGCAGCAAAGATGAAACGCTTGCCTACATTCTGACAGAAAAAGGACTGCTTGCTGAAGGTGAGAAGTACAGCCTGCCCCAGGCTTTTCTGATGCAAATGCTGGAGATGAACGAGGAGCTTGCCGATCAGGGCATGAAAGGCGCGGGCAATGCGGGTCAGGTGTCGCCACAGGTGGAGGTCTTACAAAAAGAAATCTATGAACCGGTTAAAGCAATTATTGAAGGTTATCGTGAGGGTGTTACTACCGAAAAAGAGCTGCTGCAAGTAAAGGAGTATTACTTCAAGAAAAAATACCTGCAGCGCCTGGCGGGGCAAATGGGTGGAATGTAGTAATATTGCCGCCCGCATCAAACGGGCCCAGGTGGCGGAATTGGTAGACGCAGCAGACTCAAAATCTGCCGTTCGCAAGGATGTGCTGGTTCGATTCCAGTCCTGGGCACTTTATAGCTTTGTAAGTCATTGATTTACAAGGCTTTTTTTATGGGCGTGTGTCAAAAAGGTGCGCTTTTTTCCGCTTTCTACCA
>JBGTIL010000197.1:0-8977 GCA_041745695.1 Chitinophagaceae bacterium
ATGTTGCTGATAAAGTCATTCTTAATATCACCAAGGCGTTGCTGACGCAGCAAATTGCGGTAAAGAAGGGAAAAAGAAACAATGGTAAACGCAACCAGAAAAAGGGAAAGCAGCAGCGGCGCACTGATGCGTTGCATGACATATACGAATGTATCACTAATCGTCAAGCGGTAGGTTGTGGGATTTTTAAACCCAAGCGTTACTTCATTGTAGATCCTTTCTTTGTCGGAGGCCTTTTCAAGCTTCGAGATCTCAAAGGGCACGTTGATGCTTTGTTGTTCGAGGCGTAGGGTATATGCAGAATCTACTTCCTTTAAATTTATAGAATCCTGCAAGGTTTCCATGTCATATAAAAACTGAACAATTCGTTTGCGGTTTTTAAAGTGAAAAGAATTTCGCCCGCTATCGGAAGACCTGTTTTCTAAAAGAAAGACTTTATCGATGCGTGCTGAATCTTTAACGGTATCGCGAAGAACGCTCATCATCCTCGCCAGTTTTTCATCACTTCTTGCCTTGAACCGGACTGCCCTGCTGCCGCGTGTTTCAACAACTACTCCTGAGTCTGTTGCCAGTTCATCTACCTGCAATTTAGCCGCCTGGAGGGCATGAATGGTTTCCCTGAAAGCCATATTGGTCCTGATTTCCAGCGTACGTTTCTCCCGGTCATAAGCCTGCTTCAGCCAGTACAATTGAAAACCCGTGATGGCGAGTATGGTGAGTGTCATCAATACAGGCATCCATTTAATATGTTTCAATTGCGGTCGCATCAACACAAAAATATCCCTTATATCTGCCGTTCAACCTGTTATTAACCTTTATTAACCCTGCACATGCGCGGGCTGTTTCAGGGTGCCGGGAAGACCTCCTAAATTTGAACAAATTAAGTATCATGAGAAAGTTGATCACCGTGTTTTGTCTTGTTGCCATCGTTGAAGCAGGAGCGCAAACACAGGAGGGTACAGTGATTTACGAACGCACAACGCAGGTACGGCGACCGCAAGGCATTCCGGATAATATAACGATCCCGCCTGTACGAAAAGAATATTTCGAACTTATGTTTGGGAAAAACCAGTCCATCTGGCAAAATATTCCTAATCCGGAAGGAGATAATAATACCTCACCTGCACCGGGTATGGTGTTCAGAATGGGTGGTATGAATGATATTTTTTATTTTGATCTGAACGGGGGTACCCGCATCGAACAGCGCGAAATACTGGATAAAGAATTTCTTGTAGAAGACACAATTGCTAAACTCACCTGGGTGAACTCGGATGAAGTCAAAACAGTGCTTGGGCGCAATACCAGGAAAGCGACCGCCCAGCGAATCGGCACACGCAGGCAGGTAACAATGGAAAACGGTCAGATGAAATCAGAACAGGTGCCAGACAGTGCCACTGTTACGGCCTGGTACACAACAGATATTCCTGTACAGGCTGGCCCTCAGGATTTCAGCGGACAGCTGCCGGGCCTCATACTCGAACTGTCTGTGAACAACGGACGCACCATATACAAAGCAGTTGAGTTATCAGCGAAAGTAAACGTGTCAAAAATAAAGCCGCCGCGCGGTGGCAAGAAAGTCACCCCTGCGGCATTCGTAATTGAGCGCGATAAATTGCTGGAAGAGATGAGACAAAATACACAGCAGGGAAACAGGGTGATCAGAATGAATTCTAATTAAATCAGACACCGGTTGTGGGTATAGAAATGCTTGTCTGCTCATCTTTCTTTTCAGTCAGGGTGTTTCCATTGTTGCGTGGTACTTAGTCCATCATTGATCCCTCCTTATCTTCTCTTTCTTTTTCATAGATCAGCAGGCTTACTTTCCACTCTGGAAATTCGTAACGCATAGCCACTTCCACCCGTAGTTTTTGCAAGGATGTTGGGGGTGCCTGCACACTTAGCGTGCTGGTAGTAAAGCTGATGCTTTCGTTGGGCATTTCATAGTTGCCCCTTAGGGTGTACTGGTCGGCCACGTAACTTACACTCAGGCCTTTGAGCTGATGAAACAGCCATTTGTATTTCTGTTCTGCCTCGTGAAAGTCTTCAGTGCTTAGCATAGTGGACTGCCAGCTGTATACAGGCTTGTCGGATGAGCTGTAGGCAACAATCGTAGATTCCTGCGCCCCACCCAGGCGTAGCAGACAAGCATATTCAACGGTCTGCGGATTAGTGGTAAGCACTTCTCCTCTGATAGAATGAAACTGGTGCGGGTAATCGGCTACCACTTTTTGAACATCGTTGCGAAACGCATTGTTGATGGGGAGTTTGAATTGAGCGGCTGCGTTAAGGCTGATTAGCACGACGGCAATGCTTAGCATTGTCTTGAGGTTCTTCATAGGTTGGATTAAGCCGCCAAACTAATAATTAATTCAACAAAAATTCGCATTTATCCACAAAAATTCTTAACTTACTCACATAATCAACACTAACACAAACCATATGAAAAACAAACACATTTCACATGCGCGCGAGGGAGTAAAAATTTATGAGCAGCATTACAGGCCATCATTCAACCTGCTGCGTTTTACCAAATCGATTCTGGGTGTATTAATCTTTGGTCAGCCGTCAGTTGCACAAAGCTATATGCCAATTAAAAAAAGGTTACCAAAATAATCACTGCCCGGAAACGGGCAGCTCTTTTTTTATCTGACTCCCCTGCTCCTGGTGCCTCGCTCTAACCTTCCAGGCATCACGCTTCTGCCTCCCAAACGATTCAGGTTATATACAAAAGACAAAGTGAAAAATCTTTGCAGTGCCAGACTCCTAACATCCTCTATGTAGTTGTCGGATGAATTACGCACGAAACTTTGATTTTGATTGAGTAGATCGTAAGCAGCCAGTTTAACTTCTCCACGTTTATTTTTAAATACCTGCTTGGCCATCGAAGCATTCCACATGGCAAAGGTGCGATCGATGTTTGCGCCCTGGTCTGGGTTAATCGTGTAATCAATGTCGGTTGCTACAATAAAACCCTTTGGAAATGTGTAAGTAACATCTCCGGAAAACACATGCGTGAAATACGACTGATCGGTATTGCCTCTGAAGGCTATTACCTGACCGAGTTTGGAATATTTTACTGACGTGTAATTCGTACTCCCGCTAATTCCAAGATCCAGCTTCTCGCCCCAATTATAGCTAAGCCGCAGGTCCTCACCCAATGTCAGGTTGTTGTTGTAGTTCTTTAGATCGTCGATCACATTGGCATTGCGTGCGTAGCTGAGGCGGGTATTGGTATTAAAGTTTCCGCCTTTCATCTTTTTAATGGGCAAACCGGCATTAAAAGCGCCGGTAACATTGTAAGTACCATCGATATTAATAGGCCGGATGTACTGAATGCCGCCGCCCTTGTTCCTAATATTGTCTACAATTTTATTGCTGGTATTATTGAAGCTGACAAGGACAAAAACATTTCTGAATTTAACCATGTCGAAAAAGTTGTAACTCGCTGTGATATTGTTGGTGAACTCCTGCCGGAGCGCAGCGTTCCCGGTGCGGATGACCGGAAATCCTGTACTGTCATCGAGTTCCTGTAGTTGATTCACAGAAGGTTGGTTTGTACGACCCCTGTAGTTGATGCGCAAACTGCGGCTCCTGGCAAAATTGTAATTAAAGCCTACTGTAGGAAAGAGGTTGGTGTTGTGCTGTTCTATCACCGTTCCTTTACTTAGATTATCATTTTTCAACTCTGTGCTTTGTACTGCCAGCCCGAGTTGGTAATTGTATTTTTTGTTGGTTACCCTGAAATTAGTACCCAGCCTGTTGGAGGTGTTCACAGTTTGAAAATGGTTGGTCAGCAGTTCGTTTCTTATAGTATATTTTCCTGTTGCCCTGTCGAGGTTATTCGTTCTTCTGTCTGATTCGTTTTCATTATTATTATATGCGTAGTTCAGTTCCAGTACCTTGTTACGGCTTACAGGCTCGGTGTAAGAAAGGGTTGCTCCATAATTATTGGTGCTGTTATGCTGCAGGTTTTGTTGCGCAGTTCTGCCTTCCCTGAACTTAGCACCACCACTGTTATAATAGTCACTGTTAGTAAACAGGTAGCCTTCACGGTCGTTTTGGCTATAGGTGTTGGAAAGACTTACCGACAGTGTTCGCCCTATTTTGTTCAGTTTGCGGCGCCAAATGAGGTTATTAGACAGGTTAAGCCCCTCTCCTTCATTTTCCCGGAGCGTACGGATGTTATTCAGCAGGTAAGAAGCGTTTCCTTTTTGGGCGTATTGAACGGTTGAGTCGTCGCTGTAAGTGCTGCTGTTTTGCAGGCTTATGTTGGGCTGCCAGATAATGGAATTAAGCGAATCTATTTCCCATTTCAGATTCAAATTGAACCTGTGATTGTTATTGATGTTCTGTGAAAAAGTTTGCCTGTCTGAGGTCAGCGTTGAATCCTTGAAGAAAGTCTGGCGGTAAGCCGAACGCAGGTTTTCAGCTCCTGCATGGTTAAAAAAGTAAGAGCTGGAAACATCCAGTTTCGGTCCCCATACATCGCGGTAATTGATACCAGCCGAACTCGTTTTAGTGATGCCACCTGTTGAAGACCCGCCGGCCGGCGACCCTCCATTTCCCCCGGTGCGCAGTGTATTGAAGTTACCACCACCGAAGCCCCCTCCCCCAAAACCGCCGCTGCCAAACATGCCCATATTATCGGAAATACTGAAACCAATATTATTGGTGTTGTTGGCTTTTGCAATAACAGATACCTGTGTGGCACCCTTGAAAAAGTTGCCCGTAAGTGCCGCATCATAGCGGTTTTGCGTGCCGTATCCGGCATTTGCTTTTCCAAATATTCCTTTCTTCTTATCTTTTTTGAGCTTCAGGTTGATGGCTTTGGTACGGCTGCCGTCATCGATTTTATTGAACTTGGACTGCTCGCTCATATCATCATAAAGTTCCACGCTTTCAATCATGTCGGCGGTCAGGTTTTTGGTAGCCAACTTTGGATCGTTCCCAAAGAATTCTTTTCCGTCGACATACACTTTTTGTACGTTTTCTCCCTGGGCTTTAACTGTGCCGTCTCTTTCTACTGTCATGCCCGGCAACTTTTTCAGGAGGTCTTCTACCGTAGCATTGGGCTTGGTTTTAAACGAGTTGGTATTATAAGCAATCGTATCGCCTTTTATTTTGATGGGAGCTTCGTCCGTTACAATTACTTCGCCAAGGGTTTTATAGGCCTTCTCCAGTTGCAGCGCGCCAAAATCTACACTGGCCTTTGCACTGGAAATAAGAAAAGGCTTTTTGAATGTTTCAAAACCACCATAGGAAACCAGCAGGTAATACGCCCCATCAGCGATGTTCCTGATCTCAAAATAGCCAGTATTAGATGTTACGGTAAAGGAAGTAAGCGAAGAATCTTTAGCGACCATCAGAGAAACGGTTGCCTCAGGTAAGGCTTCACCTCCTGCGTCTTTAACTGTGCCTTTTACAACGCCTATGCCTTTTTGAGACATGGCAAGGGAAGCAATCAGAAGTGTGGCCAACAGAAGCAGTGGTTTCATGCAGCGTTCGTATGAAATACGAAGATATTCGCAATGTTACGGAGTGTGGGTTAAATAAAGTTAAGAGCCATATGAACGGTAAGCATTTCTGTTGACCAACTGAAAGAAAGGTCCCCACGCAGTGAAGAATGGGCCCAATCAGCTACCCTTATGAACTTGCTGCAGATCCTAACGCCACCATCATAGTGTGTGCCGCTTAACTAAACAGGTATTCTACATCCTCTCTGCTCAGGGCTTTTACAAACGTGGCATCATCGGCAATAAGCTCCCGGGCCAGTAATCGTTTGCGTTCCTGGAGCAACATGATTTTGTCTTCAATGGTATCCTTGCAAATCATGCGGTAGGCAAAAATGTTTTTTGTTTGCCCAATACGATGGGTGCGGTCAATGGCTTGCTGCTCCACAGCGGGGTTCCACCATGGATCAACAATATAGACGTAGTCGGCAGCTGTAAGATTCAAGCCCACCCCACCTGCTTTGAGCGAGATGAGAAAGACGCGTACCTCGTCGTCATTTTGAAAACTCTGGATGGCTTTCTCGCGGTCTGGAGCCGCTGTGCTGCCGTCAAAGTATTCGTAGCGAATGCCCTGCTGCGTAAGTTTTTCGCGGATAAGACCCAGCATTCCGAGGAACTGTGAAAACACGAGCGCCTTGTGGTTCCCGATGTTCTCGGTTATTTCCCTCGTTAATTCATCGAGCTTGATGGAATGGTTCTCAAATTTTTCAGCTTCGTTTAAAATAGCCGGCGAATCGCAGATCTGGCGAAGCTTCATCAGCCCCTGCAAAATGGTAAGCTGCGATTTTTGAATTCCCTGTTCCTCAATAGTACCCAGGATACGGGCACGAAAGTCGTTGCGGTAGGCGTCGTAAATTTTTCGCTGCTCGTCTTCCATCTCGCAGAATAAAATGGTCTCGGTCTTTTCCGGAAGATCCTTAGCCACCTGCTCTTTGGTTCTGCGTAAAATAAACGGGTACAACAGCTTTTTTAAATGGTCTTTCTGTTCCTTCTCTCCAAACTTATCAATAGGTATGGAAAATTCCTGCCTGAAGAATTCCATGGTGCCCAGCATGCCCGGATTCAGAAAATTCATCTGGGCGAAAATGTCGAAGGTGTTGTTCTGCAGCGGTGTACCGCTCATGCATACCCGGTGTTTAGCATTCAGCAAACCTGCAGCACGCGTTACCTTGCTGGCCGGATTCTTTATAGCCTGGCTTTCATCCAGCACGGCATAATCAAACGGCACCATCATAAATATTTTGATATCACTGCGCAGGGTGCCGTAGGTAGTAATGATCACATTGAAGCTGCCCAGTTCTTCGGTTGTTCTAAGCCGTTGGGGGCCATGATGAATGTGGTAGGTAAGTACTGGTGTAAATTTTTTGATCTCGTTTTCCCAGTTGTAGATAAGCGTGGTTGGACAAACAACCAGCGCCTTCAAACCGTTATTCTCAGAGTGATAATGCTGCAGAAAGGAAAGCGCCTGCACGGTTTTACCCAGTCCCATATCATCTGCCAGTATCCCACCCCAGCCTACTTCCTGCAGGTAATTGAGCCATTGAAAACCTGCCACCTGGTAAGGACGAAGGATAGGCTGCAGATTTTCAGGAGCAGGGATTTTCCTGATATCGTTGAACTCCCTGATCTTTTCGTATTTCGCTTCGAGCGCAATAGTTAGTTCCTCCTCGTTCCGGTTCTCATAGAGCTCGTCTATCACGCTGAGGTGATAGCGCGACAGTTTTAGCTTGTCGCCCTTGCCTTCGCCAACCCGGAAAAGCAGTGCATATTTCTTCAACCATTCATCGGGCAGGATACCCAGCGTGCCGTCGTTCAGCTGCACGAACTGCTGCTTGTTTGCCAAAGCTTTTTTTACTTCAGCCACACTCACTTTCTGATCGCCGAAAAGGATGTCCACCTTTGCATCAAACCAATCGGTGTTGGAAGAAATGTAGATATGCGTGGATGGTTTGGCAGTATTGAAACGAAAGTTCTTCAAACTCTCAAAACCATACACGGGAATCTTCTGCTCTTTCATGGCATCTACAAACAGAAAGAACCAGTTATTTTTCAGTACATCGGCACCTTTGAGGGCGAGCGCCGCTCCCTCGTCATAGGCAACAAAGTTAGAGTGCAGGGTATGCAGTTTTTGGAGGAATGCCGCTTCCGCTTCACGGTTTCGGTGTACTACTACGACCTTGTTGTTGTAGGGCACAATCATTTCACTGCGGTCCTTTGCTTTAGTGTCGAAACCCTTGTAGTTGAAGATCGGCTGGAACACCAGGTAATCGCCTTTCTCCTGGAGAAATAATTTTACTTCCGGCTCGCCGTCTTTGATCTCTTCAATCAGGGATCTGTCGAAGTCGACTTTGTATTCTTTCGTAAGTGGCAGTACGATACTATGTAAAGCGGTGCCCCAAACTTTTTTATCAATCTTCATAATACCGCCCGGTAAAAATTGCGTGGCTACGGCTGCTGCTTCGGGATCTTTCCAGAGGTAGAGCTGGTGGTTGTACAAGAAGAAGAGGGCAGTAGGAGCTTCGTTCTCGGCAAGTTTATAAGAAACAGCACCAGGCTTTACAAAACACTCGATCTCGTTGCTCTTTTCCTTTTCGGCCACAAAGAACTGAGGAACGAGTGCCTTGGTACCAAATTCAATTTTCTCCAGGTGCGCAGTCTTAAACGACTTCCCACGATTCAATATAAACAACGGGGCACCGGCGCCCTCGATGCTGAGCTTCTTTAATTTAGGAACAATGTATTCGGCGACGAGGGTCTTGGTTTCACCAGGCAATTCATCTCCTTCATTGTGTACGATGTTTTCCCAGAAACCTGAAAAAGGCGAATTGCGATTGATGTATTTATTGATCTCGGATTCCTGAAGTTTTCGAACCTGCGTTACCAGGTTTTTCTCTTCATCACTCTGCATGTCGAGATTGATGTATTTTGTTAGCTCGAGCTTTTGAACACTGCCGGTAAATTGTCCTTCTTCGTTTGCTTCACCTTCTATTACATCTATAGAAAAAAATGGGTAAGAAGTCCTGTTCAGATTAAAAACAATCCCCAGTTTCCGGCCAGCCACCGGCTTGGTAAGCACCCCTGTTTCTATCTCCGCAAAAACTTCTTCATGCCTGACCGGCATGGGCATAGCAATGGCTACACGTTTGATAGAAGTATCGAGTACACGAAGAAAAGGTTTACCTTCTTTATAAGTGAATTCAAACTTCCCCTTCAACTCATCGGTTAGCGAATAACCATAGAGCTCGAGTAATTTATTTTTTTCCTTATCCCAGTTCCGGATCGTATCAAAATAATTGGTACCATGCGTGTAGTAGAGGTATAGAAAAACGATGACTTTTGGCAGGCACAACAGGTGTTCGGGATCGGGATAGTCGGAACTGGTGTCGAACGTTCTCTCCTCGTTTCTTCGGATGATCACAAAGTAAGTGGCATCGCTTAAGGTTACCGTGGCTTTCACCAGGTCGTCC
>JBGTIL010000198.1:0-6287 GCA_041745695.1 Chitinophagaceae bacterium
CTTCAGTTTGGGGATGTACAGGTTCAGACAGTGTGTATGTTAAAGTAGTACCTGAACTCTTCATCCCAACAGCTTTCACCCCCAATGGCGATGGATTAAACGACCGCTGGCGTATCCCTGACCTGGACCCTTCAAAAGGCGCAGAGGTCAAGGTTTTTAACCGGCTGGGTCAACTGGTTTATTTCAGCCGGGGAATGACTGATTGGGACGGAAAACTGAGAGGCAAACTACAACCATCTGGTGTTTTCATTTATCTGGTAGATCTGAAAAATGGATTGCCACTATTGAAAGGTTCCCTAACGTTAGTACGGTAATCTACTGTAGCTGATTGTTAAGGGCAATCGCCCAAAGCTTACCTATATTGTTACAAATAATGAAGGTGCAGTCAATCAATTCTCCTGTAGCCAACCCACGCTATACTCCCCTGCTTGCAGCCTTTGTTTGCTTTGGCGCTTACACCTGCATCTTCGCGTTTCGTAAAGCTTTCAATGTAGCTCCTTACGAAGGTCACCGGGTGCTGGGTTTGGATTACAAGGTAATGATCATTATTACCCAGGTGTTCGGTTATATGCTCAGTAAATTTTATGGCATAAAATTCATCAGCGAACTGAAGCGGTATGGCAGGGGTAAACTGATTTTAATCCTTGTCGGCATTTCCTGGTTTGCCTGGCTGCTGTTTGCGGTAATTCCACCACCCTATAATTTCTGGGTGCTTGTGCTCAACGGATTCCCCCTCGGAATGCTCTGGGGAGTTGTGTTCTCTTACGTGGAGGGAAGGAGAGCCACCGACTTCATTGGTGCCGCCCTTGCAGTGAGCTTTATATTTGGTTCCGGATTATCGAAAACGGTTGCACAGGCTGTGATGACGAATTGGGGAGTAAATGAATACTGGATGCCGTTTGTAACCGGGCTGGTTTACCTGCTGCCTTTACTGCTCTTCGTTTACTTGCTGGAGCGCCTGCCAGCGCCCGATGCATGCGACGTTGCAGAACGTACCGAGCGAAAACCCATGTCGGCAGGTGACCGCAGGCTGTTCATCAAAACCTTTCTGCCAGGTATTTTTTTCCTGGTTTTGGTGTATGTGTTTGTAACAGTGCTGCGCGAAATAAGAGATAGTTTCATGGCAGACATGTGGCGGGCTTCAGGCGAACAGTTCTCTGCGGGGGTGTTTGCAAAAACCGAAACGTTGATCAGCATTGTGATTTTGGCTATGGTGGCCAGCATGGTAGCGTTACGAAACAACCTCAGGGCGTTTTTGCTTGCACAATGGATGATGCTTGGTGGCTTTGTGCTTTCAGGTGTAGTTACCGGGCTGTACCTCCACGGAGACATGCAAACCTTTACCTGGATGACCCTTGTAGGACTCGGACTTTACATGACTTACATTCCGTACAACAGCATCCTCTTCGACCGCCTGCTCGCAGCATTCCGGTACGCTGCCAATGTGGGCTTCCTTATATATGTGGCCGATGCGTTTGGATACCTGGCAAGCGTAGCCGTTGTAGTTACTAAAACGATCCTGAACCTGCAGCTGAACTGGCTGAGCTTTTACACGAGCCTGGTGCTGGTGACTTCTGCTGTAGGTATCGTGTGCACGTTGTGCTCAATATTTTACTTTAATAAAAAGCACCGGCTGATGTCTTCGTAACTGCCACGGCTAAGCGCTTTTTGCGCTCAGCGTAAATCCTACAGTTGTGCCTACGCCTTCGGTGCTGCGCACATGTATGGCGTGCTTATGGGCTTCAATAATGTGTTTGCAGATAGACAGTCCTAGTCCACTCCCCGTTACATCGCGGCTCCTGCCTTCGGGTGTTCTGTAAAAACGTTCAAAAATACGCGGCAGGTTTTCTTCAGAGATGCCAAGCCCGTCGTCGCTGATCTCTATCAGTATGTTTTTTCCATCCGTGTTATACATGCTGGCGGTAATGGAGCCATTTAGTTTGCCATACTTGATGCTGTTGTCCATCAGGTTAATAATTACCTGTCTTATTTTTTCTTTATCTGCAAATACAACCAGCGGAGCCTCACATCCTTTTTTGATGTTGCATGAAATATTGGTCGGTTCAGTTTTGATAGAAAGGCTTTCGAATGCTTCGCGTACAAGCTCCTGTATAACAAAACTTTTCTTAGAAAGCTTCAGTTCCCCTCTTTCCAGCCTCGAGATCTCGTCGAGGTCTTGTATGAGATGCACCAGGCGCTCTACATTCCGGGAGGCTTTTTGCAAAAAACGTTCGTTGGTTTGCGGGTCATGCATAGCACCCTGGAGCAGCGTTTCAACATAGCCCTGGATGGCAAACACAGGGGTTTTAAATTCGTGGGAAAGGTTTTGAAGAAATTCCTTGCGGAAAGACTCATTGTTCCTCAGCGTCTCTATTTCTTTACGCTGCTGTTCGCCCCACTCTTCTACGTCCTGGCGTACTTCATCGATGCTCTTTTGCGGCATGATGTATTTATAATACATCTCCTGTTTTTTGCTTGCTTTGGTCTGGTAAATAAACTTGTAAATGAGTTTTATCTTCCGATAGATAAACTGGCGGATAATAAAGAATACTAAAAGGTAGCTGCCAGCCAGTATCAGTGCGAACGAAGCAAGC
Source organism: Chitinophagaceae bacterium (assembly GCA_041745695.1). Classification (GTDB taxonomy): domain Bacteria; phylum Bacteroidota; class Bacteroidia; order Chitinophagales; family Chitinophagaceae; genus Flavisolibacter. Next base: position 2,595 of record JBGTIL010000198.1, read on the forward strand.
GCCTGCACCCAGCTTCCATTCAATAAAAAAATGCCCAGGCTAATGGGCACCGAGAGCGTAAATGCTGTGAGGGCAGCAAGCCCCTTGGGGGTAAAATTTTTTGTCTTTAGCATGCGAGCTCAAACTTGTACCCCACGCCTTTCACCGTGGTAATGCAATCTACACCCAATTTCTGCCTTATTTTACGGATGTGCACATCAATGGTACGGTCGCCAACAATCACATCGTTGCCCCACACCTGGCTCAAGATCTCATTGCGCAGAAAAACCCGGCCTGGTTTTGAGATCAGAAGATGGAGCAGCTCAAACTCTTTTTTTGCCAGGGCAAAGTCCTGCCCGCTGTATTGTACAATGAATTTTTCCGGATCGATGGCCAGTCCATTTACTTCAATGACCTTATTATGCTCCTTTGTAACCCTTCGCAGCAGTGATCCCACTTTGCTTATAAATATATTGGGACTAACGGGTTTACTGATATAATCGTCGGCACCGGTTGTCAGCCCTTTTATCTGGGTAGCCTCATCGCTGAGGGCTGTGAGAAACATGATCAGGGTATCTTTGAACTGGGGCTGGGCGCGCAGGATCTGGCAGACCTCCACGCCATTTTTTCCGGGCATCATAATGTCCAGCACTATCAGGTCGGGCAGGGCCTGCTTTGCTTTCGCAATAGCCTCATCCCCATTTTCTGCTGTCACAACAACGTACCCTTCCTTTATCAGGTTGTATTTCAGAATCTCTAAAATATCCGGCTCATCGTCTGCAATCAGCACTTTTTTTAGCCCGTTATCCATTGTAACCATTCATTGAAAGGCAAACCTACAGGAAATTGCATAGCGCTTTCGGGCAGGGGCGGATGTTCATAAAGACTTAATGAAAACTTAATGCAAAACGTGTATTGCAGCTTGTTGGTAAAAAAAACTGTCTTATTCGAGCCTGCTATTTACAAAAGCCTTAGAGAAGCAGGTACTAAATTTGCACTATGCGCCGCATGAACTCCACCTTACGAATCCTTTCCATTGGAATACTCTTATCCCTGCAACTCCACGCAGCCGCACAAAAAACCGGCGTCAAAGGTTGCAAACCGCCCATAAGCAGGCAGCTTCGCCACGACCATATTGACCGGGAACAAAAGAATATTTTAAGAGCTGATGGCAGGGCAGATGATTTGTTTCGCACCTCTGTGGATGAAGATATCAATTTCATTCTTACCCAGGCCCTTGTTGGTAAGGTAGATGCGCTGCAGTGTAAGATAGAATCGGATACCGTTACCACTGCCAACATTAAAATAGCTTACCTGCTAGGAGTTAACAATCTTCTCAAAAATTTTTTAAAAGCGTACAGAAGCCGTAAGATCAATCCTAGTAACCTGCCTGCCATTGTGGATGGCTACGAAGAGGCTATGAACCGGGACAAGACAGGTGCGTCGATCGAAAGAGTTATAGAACGAAGTACCTACGATGTTGGAAGTATTGTTATGTCCAGCGGGGCCTTCAATGCAAACACAGCCTACAAAGCAAGCCGTTTTGCCCTGATAAAGAAATATACGGCAGCCCACCCCGAAAAGATTTTTGAAACATTGAACGACAATCCCGACGTTCCTTTCAGAGACAGCCTGATTTTAATTGCCGCTTATAAGTACCCTACCAGGCTTTACGATTATGCAGCTGCCAGCAATAAACTCGGTTACGCTATACGAAGAATGGATGATCCGATGATCAAAGCCGTTTCGAAGATGGCTACGGGTGGCGGAAGCGGCCAGCTTTATTTTCCTTTCCTCGACAACATCTTATCCGGTAAACAGACGATTGAAGAAATTGATGCTGTAAAAGAAGATGATGTAAAATATTACAAGCTGCTCGTGAAAACGCGGCTGGACTACCTGGGACGGATGCTGAAAAAAGAAAATTTGTATGGTTGGGATGCGCTCGACAAGCGTATGAGCGTGAAAGCAAAAGACTATTTCGTAAAAGAAATTAATGCAAGGCACGAAGAGCCGGATGCCGCCCGGTTCCGCATTCTTCAACAGTTGAACGCCCAGGAGTTGTATTACCTCGCAGTACTTTCTGAAGATGAGATATATACTTCCAGCTATGTAAACGGCGTGTACCCTGCAATCATGCAAAAGATCGGCAATCGGGCGGACTCTCTGCTTATCAGTGTCAATTTCGACAGGTATAAAAAATTTATTAAACTGGCAGCGGGGTTCAATACGCTGAGCAAGTTTCTGGCCGCATTTCCTGACAAAGAACAAGCGAACCGGTTGATGATGGCCTTTGTAAACGGGTTAGAAAAATCTCAGGGATTAGAGGATGGCGTGGATGTAGCAGACTCTTACGCAAGCATCTCTGAAACCATCAAGCCACTGGCCGCAGAAATGTTGCAGAATGTGAAGGCAAATTACGAACGTAATGTTGCAGATAACAACCAACGCGGCACTGTTATTTACAACCTTTTATACAAGCTGTTTTTATCTGCCGACTCAAGCAATAATATAGATCTGTCAAAAGAGTTTGGCATTCCGCCGGTATACAATATTAGTTACCAGTCGTTAGCTTCAGACAGCGGTCAGGTGGTGATGCAGGTGTTTTTTTATGGAGATGAGGACGGACGACGCAACTACCAACTATATACGCCGCAATTCTCTGGAAGCAGCTGGAAAAAAGTGGAGGACACTAAAAACTGGATCACGTTTGCGTCTACAAAGGGCAAGCCCATAGTAATATATGCGAATAAGCCTTTGAATGAAGTAAACGGCGACCTGGATAAAGCACAGGCGGCACTCAATGCACACCTGGCAGAAAAAAACATTCAGCCAGCGGTGGTTGTACATCGTGGTCATAGTTACTACGCTCCCTACACCATCGAACAGATTCAGCCGGCTGCAAAAGTGGTCTTTCTCGGATCATGTGGAGGCTACCACCTCATTCATGAGGTACTGAAACACGCGCCTGATGCGCATATTATATCTTCCAAGCAAATTGGGAAACAGGTGATCAACCAGCCCTTTATGGACCTGTTGAATGAAAAGCTGCGCAACGGCAGTAACATAGACTGGGTGCCGTTTTGGAAAGAGTTTAAAGACAAGGCTGGAAAGGTGGAAGGCTTCGACGACTACATAGCGCCCTACAAAAACCTGGGGGCCATCTTTATAAAGGCCTACAACAGCCAGATGGGCAGCACCGGGGAAGAGATTTAGTTTACCAGTGCCTAAGTACATTTGTATATAAATCATTGTGAGGATTGACAAAACAGGCTGAAAAAAAATCATTTAACTACGGGATACTCAAAAGAGTTCTGGGCTTTGCAAAACCGTATAAACAGCGGTTTTATTTTTCGGTCTTTCTCGCTATAACGTTGGCGCTGTTCACACCGGTGCGCCCGTATCTTATTAAGCTTACGGTAGACGACTACATTGTCAACAGCTTTGCGCAGGCCGTAATTACCGTGACTGTTATCCAGATCGTATTCCTCCTGCTGGAAACTGCACTTCGCTTTTATTTTTCTTATGTTACCTCCTGGCTTGGTCAGGCGGTTGTAAAAGACCTGCGTATTAAAGTGTACGGCAAAGTGCTGCACCTTAACCTTCGTCAATTCGACAAAACACCGATAGGTACTTTAACCACACGTACGGTTGATGATATCGAAAGGATCAACGATATTTTTGCCGACGGACTGATACCTATCATTGCAGACC
>JBGTIL010000199.1:0-4120 GCA_041745695.1 Chitinophagaceae bacterium
CAGGCAATCAGTTGCCCGGCATTACTCCCCATAGTCTGTCTTCTGGAATTGATTTAAGGTCTTCCAATGGTTTATTTACGTCTCTGAATTACCTCTACTCAGGAAAGTTACCACTTACCGACGCCAACACAGTGTTTGCTGATTCTTACCATTTGCTCGGTGCAAAAGTTGGCTACCTGCTGACGCACAGGGAGAAAAGGATAAAACTTGCTGTTGGTGCAGATAACTTGCTGGACGAAAAGTACAGTCTGGGAAATGATGTGAATGGATTCGGTGGTCGCTTCTTCAATGCAGCGCCACGCCGGAACTACTACATCTCGCTGACGCTGCAGTATCTGAAAAAGTAGCGCATTGTTATCAGTTAAGACAGGATCTGACTTGCAGATTCCATTTATTTCAATACGACTGCCCCGATCTTTTTGGTTAACTCGATTTCCATCTTTTTCAGGTGTTGGTGTGTTAAAATGAAAGTAGAAAGTGTAGAAGGTTCGGCAGCTTCCATGTCGGACTGGTTCTGCAGCAGCATCTTTTTTATTTTCCGCAGCTTGAGGTAGCTAACGGCGGATTCTATTTGTTCTTCGGTATTGTCTTTTTGTGACTGCAGGAAATTGCCCAATTGTTCTTTATTGTCGGCATGTATTACACTGATGAACGTTTTATAATCTTGCTCAAACAGAGATTTTTGATAGCCTGTTGATTGGTTTTCACCCTCCCGCCACCTTGGACTCTGTTCGTAAGGAAAGTACGAGATCGACACCGTGAGAGTGCTAAGCATGGGGTCTGGGTGGTACAGGAAAAAGTTTCTGTCTACCGTTGCTGTACCTTCCAGCAGCGCTTTATAAGCATTAATAAATTTTATAACGGCTTCACTTTGGAACAACTCCTCTTCCGGAAGTTCAGACAGTATATAGTCCGCTACTCTGCTCGTATTCTGCCAGCTCTTCATGCCATGCTCGAGCAACACCCTGGCTATCTCTTCTTCCTGCAACGCGTCGCGGTAGAGCAGCGAAAAACTGCCGTCGTCGAAATTCGCTTTCTCTCCTTCTTTCGCCTTTTCTTCAAAATAGGCTGCTTCCTCAAAAGGCAGTTTCTTTTCTACGATCGCAAGGCGATTACGTATAAATTTATTAACCAGTGAGGTAAAACCGGTTTCGTCAATTTTGAGAATCTGGGAACACTGGCGGATATAATCCTGTTGCTTCGAAAAATCCTCTGTACGATCTATTTTCGAAATGGTTTCAGCAACCTGGTTTACAACTTCCGACTTTTTCGCTGCATCATTGAGCGCATCTTTTAGCGATACCTCAAGCTGAAAAAGTATAAAGTCTTTTTTGTTTTTCTCGACGAATTGCCTGAATGCAGCCGCTCCAACTTTTTGCAGGTAACTATCCGGATCCTCCTTGTCGGGTATAAGTACCAGCTTCACGTTGAGTCCTTCCTCAAGGGCCATGTCTAATCCCCGGAGTGCAGCTTTTACTCCGGCGGCATCACCATCGTATATGATCGTCAGATTTTTACTGTACTTTTTTACCAGCCGCAACTGATCGGCAGTTAGCGAAGTGCCGCCGCTGGCTACCACATTCTCTATGCCGCCCTGGTGTAAGGAAAGTACGTCGGTGTATCCTTCCACGAGCAGGCATTCGTTCTGTTTATCAATTGCCTGCCGTGCAAAATAAGAGCCGTATAGTATTTTACTTTTTACATATAACTCATTCTCCGGTGTGTTGATATACTTGGGCGCCTTGTCGTTGCTTTTTATCAGGCGGGCACCAAAGCCCAGTATTTTGCCGGTATTGTTATGTATTGGAAAAATGATCCGGTCGCGGTAATTATCAGCTAGCTGATCATTGCGGTTTACAACCAGCCCCGACCGCTGAAGCAGCTCCGGATTAAATTGATTTTTGATAGCAGCCTGGCTGAGTAGGTTTCCCTGGGGCGGTGCATAGCCCAACCCAAACTTTGCAATGGTTGTTTCCGTAAAACCTCTCTCCAGGAGGTAGGCAAGTCCAGACCTTTTGCCTTCATCTGTTTGCAAGAGTAACTCCTGGTAAAACTTTTGGGCAAACTGGTTAATGATATGCAAGCTTTCCGCAGCTTGTTGCAGTTGCATCACCTCGGAGGAAACAGCTGTCTCTTCAACGTCTATATTGTAACGGTTGGCAAGCCAGCGCAGCGCTTCTGCATATCCCAATTTCTCATGCTCCATGATGAATGAAATGGAGTTGCCGCTTTTACCACAGCCAAAACACTTGTATATTTCTTTCGATGGGGATACCGTAAACGATGGTGTGCGCTCATTGTGAAAAGGGCAAAGGCCCAAGTAACTGCTACCCCGTTTCTTCAACTTAACAAAGCCGCCTACAACATCAACTACATCTATACGAGCATGGATCTGTTGTATCGTTGTTTGGGTAATCACTAACGACAAATGTAAGCCCTGAAAACGGATGCAGTACATTGGTTAGGTCTTATTTCTAAAGCCGCGCCTGCAGCAGCTTTGCACCGGAAGCACTGCTTGCGAGTGATCTCCCCTCGCATGGACCAGCACCACTGAAAGAGTCATTACCGGGATAGCTTTCTGAAAGAGCGTATAATTTTCCGTCGACAATTTTAGGGGTTTGAACTATCACTTGCTAACAAACGCCAATAACGTTTGGAAATTTTGAGAATTTATTTCTATATTGTTTCTCGAAGAAACCATCCAATAAACAAAAATCTTTTTCCTATGCACGCCTATTTTCGCAACCACCAGCTGTATCTGGCAGAAAAATGTACTTGGTTAGATCGTCAAATTGAGAAAACCAGTAAGAGAGCCTTGATGAAGATCGAAAGCTTGAAACTGATTGCGCAAGGTGAAGATCTGGAGCAAACCCAAATGGTAAAGAAGTTGGTAAACGATTCTTTACTCACGGGAATCCATAACCGCATCTTACTGCAGAAAGAAGGTTTTTACCAGTCGAATCTGGATAACTGATTAGCTGCACTAAAAAATTTTGAAACAGGCGATTGCCTGTTTTTTTTTGCATAAAAAAAAGCATTACCGAAGTAATGCTTACATGATGTTGAGTTGTGTTAGTTATGCAACCTTCTCGATGCTGTGCTTTATATCGCTTCCCTTAATGAAGCTTCTCAGGAAGTCTACCTCATTTTGATCGTAAGCCTCACCGTTTGCACGAAAGATATCATGAAACCACACCTCAGGCTCGTTCTCATAAGATTTCTGCCATGAGTCCCAGGGACAATGGGTTTGAGATTTGCCTGCTACAAAACCCCAGTTGTATCCACCTACGTTATGTTCTTTAAACAGGGGAAGAATTTCCTGGAAAGTATTTCCAAACGGACGGGCCATATATTCTGTACACAACATAGGGCGGTCAAATCGCTTGAGGTCAATAATTCTTTTTTCCATGCCCTGCCGGTTAGCATAGCAATGGAAACTGATGACATCGGAATGAGTGAACATATAATTGTCCATCACTGAAACTTTAGTATCGCAGCTCCAGTCTTCCATCTCCTGCCATGGTGCCATCGTTATTGGCTGGATGGGATTGATAGCTCTCACCCAGCGAATTGTTTTTTTCAGAAGCTTCATGGACAGGTCGGCCTTGTTCTGCGCGTAATTATCGTCTTTGTAACTGGCAAGGTTCATATTATCCGGCTCATTGAACAAGTCCCAGATGAGCACGCGCTCGTCGTTCTTGAAATGGTCTACCACTCCGTGAACGTAGTCGAACAATCCGTCATATGAATCGGGGTTGTTCAATACTGCGTAACCAGGGCACTGCACCCAGCCAGAGTTGTGAACGTTATGCTTCGGCTCCGGTTGTTTGCCCGTTTTTGGGAATGGATCCCATACAGCGTCAAACAATACAAGCATTGTTTTGATGCCGTACTTATTTGCAATTGATAAAAACAGATCGATTCTCTCGAGGAATACTTTCTGGTCCTGTTCCCATAATAAATGATGAAGAAAGACACGAACGGTGTTAAACCCCAGCCCTGCCGCCCAACTCAGTTCTTTGTCGATTTGAAAAGGGTCGAAGGTTTCAGCCTGCCACATTTCCAGTTGGTTAATGGCATTGTGTGGAACAAAATTGCAACCAACTACCCAACCATTTTT
>JBGTIL010000200.1:0-2303 GCA_041745695.1 Chitinophagaceae bacterium
GCCTTGCGCATTCGTCGGTACTCATCATCTTATTTTCATCCATCGGGCTTTCACCATGGGGGTTACCCTGGTTGTTGAGCGCCACGTTCCGGATGTTGGATGCTGTGAACCCCGGGCAAACCCACATCACATTCACACCGCTGCTCATCAATTCTGTGCGGATAGACTCCAGCCATCCCTGCAGTGCGAACTTGGATGCAGAGTAGCCGCTTCTACCGGGTAATCCACGATAGCCCGCAATAGAAGAGATGCCGACGATGCTACCACGGCGTTCTGTGATCGACTGAAGGGCGAACTTGGTACAGTATACCGACCCGAAGAAATTAATTTCCATCACGTTACGGATCACGTCGACCGAGGTGTCTTTAAGTAAGGCACGCATTGAAATTCCGGCGTTGTTAATGAGGATATCAATGCCGCCAAAAACATCAATCGTTGATTGAATAAAATTGCGGCAGTCATTTTCGTTGCTCACATCAGCAACAACGGTGTGTAGAGGATAGGAAGGAAATTCGGATTGCAACCTGTATAGTTTGTCGTGGTTGCGTCCGCAGGTAGCCACCTTTGCTCCTTTCGACAGGGCCAGGTGAACCATGGCTGCTCCGATGCCATCGGTACCCCCGGTAATGGCAATAACTTTATTTCTAAAAAAATCCGACATAGAAATCAATTACTGCCACAAACCTAATCCAAATTTAAGGATCGAATGAAGAACTGCCGACCATGTATGTATGCAGCAGCAATCATAAGCCCTCCTCTCGCTGCCGATCTCAACTGCATTGGCTTGTAACTCCCGACCGGGGAATGGGTTGGTACACCAAGAGCAGCCCTGGTGTAAACGAAAAGCCCCACAAGGGAGCTTTAATCAGATTATAAAAAAAATATATGCTTTACACATTCGTGTCCGGCGACGTAAATCGATTATTCCGACCAGTTTACTTTTTCATCGCCGTCAACAAAGACGAGCCCGTTTTCTTGCCTTTACGTGAAAAGGTCTCTGTTTTTACTACTCCGAAAAAAGGAACAAACCATTCCGTTGTTCGCATAACCATGGGTATGCCAATGCCAGCCATCTTTATTTTAATGGTGGCGTCGTAAGTGATTCGGTAAGCTTCCCAGGCGCCTGCCTCAGAGGTGATCTTTTCTTTTGCCACCACTTTCCGGTTCTTCATCTCGAATCGGGCGGTGGAAGGTATGCCACTGGTGGAAACATCCATATCGATAAAGGCATCGGGTAACGACATTCCTTCCGATAAAACTTCGGGATATTCTATAAAAGCGTCGTTCACTGTTGCACTACCGGCTGCTACATCTTTTTGCTGGTCTTGCGGAACAGACATGCGCATGTCTGCCATCAGTTTTCCACCATTGCATCGGTACACACCCTTTCCTTTTGCAATTTCTTCGCCTTTGGCATTTGTAAAAACGGAATTGATAGTGGAACGAAATCCGCTTGACTCTTTACTTACCTCTGAAATCTTCCAGTTTTGCAAACCACTTTTTGCACCGTTGCCGTCGTAAAGTGTCATTTGTATTTCAGCATTATTCGTCATGTAGTAGTAGTTTTTGCAATCCTGCGATCTTAATTTATCACAGTAAAACAAAGACACGAACAGGGCAAGGCTGGCAAAAAAAATTTGTTTTCGGCGCATGTTATTTTATTTAACTCGGCATGATTGAATAAGCAGTCTGGGCTTTGTAGTAGCGTTTTCACAAGTGCCTGCATTCAGGCCTGCCGTTCATTTTGTGTACTGGGGTAAATAAAAGAAGCAGCCGGCGCTACTAGTCGGCCACTTCTTAAGATCACATCCGTGTAATTCCTACCTGTATTAGTTTCTCACCTGCCTCATGTAAGGCATGTTGCATTCCTGCGCCATCGAGCAGTTGTGCCTCATTTTGGAATAAGGTTCCTATGATCGCCAGGTCGAGTCCCGACCAACGGGGATCCGGCTCCGGGGTTGGGGGCCACGGTCCTTTTTTAGGAATCTTGATAATGGGAGGGGTAGGACAGATGTCGTCGACGAACTTGTTGATATATCCGCTGACGATGATGATGCTGCGTTGGTCGCCACGGTCGCTAAAGCTGTCTGCAACCATTTGCAGCATCGAGGCTCTTTCAATTACCTCTTCGGCAAGCGCAATAGCGAAACTCCACCGGGGTGGCAGGGGCTGGGGGTTGAGTGAGGACCAGGATAAAGAATTAAATCCTCTGCTTGATATCATTCGCTCAAGTGCCTTGTTCACTACCTGACGCCAGGGCCAGGGAGCCGGATCATCATCCTCCGGGTTTGGTTTGAAGGCAT
>JBGTIL010000201.1:0-3288 GCA_041745695.1 Chitinophagaceae bacterium
AACTACAATTTGTTCGATCAGAAACAAACGGTAAAGGGTGGCTATATGCTCCAGGTAAAAGACCGGTTGTATGATGGAAAGTTTTTTGCAAATTACCTGGGAACCAATAACGATGCCCTCAGGCAGTTACCGGCCGACCAGGTTTTTGCACCTCAGAATTTTGGAAATGGCAATGACAATAAGTTTGGTTTTGATGCTATCAAGAACCGCAATTTCAGGTACATGGCAAACACGATCCTGAACGCGGGATTCCTGCAATTTGACAACCAGTTGTCTGCGCCGTTAAGAGTAGTTTGGGGATTGAGGGTTGAACACTATGACCAGCTAATTGGAAGTGTAAAAACTTCAGACCCACGCCATACCTATACCAAAGTGATTGACTACCTGCCCGGTGTTAATGCCACCTACAAGCTCAATCCAAAAACCAACATCCGCTTATCGGGTTCGCAAACGGTAGTGCGGCCCGAGTTAAGGGAACTTTCGTTTTTAAATATTTACGACTTCGAATTAAATGCATCTGTGCAGGGTTTCCCGGCGCTGAAAAGAACCAAGGTAACGAACCTCGATCTTCGATACGAAGTATATCCGGTAGCAGGTGAAATGATCACAGCCGGCGTGTTCTATAAAAATTTTAAAGATCCCATAGAGCAACTATACGAAAGGGGCGCCGGTGGCTCAAGTACTTTTTTCTACCGTAACCCGGAAAAAGCAACTGCTTATGGTGCCGAGGTTGAACTGCGTAAGAAACTTGATTTTATAGGTGGATTACAAAACTTCACCTTCCAGGCAAACAGTTCATTTATTAAAAGCCTTGTAAAGGATTCGTCACTCGACGTTGATCGTCCCCTGCAAGGGCAGTCGCCTTATGTATTAAATTTTGGCTTACTCTACGACCATGTCAAAGCTGGTTTTAATGCCACCCTTTTATATAACCAGATCGGAAAGCGGATTTATGTTGTAGGAAATAACCTGGCAGCAAGCGGTACACCCGACGTGTACGAGGCGTCAAGACCGATACTGGACCTTCAGCTTACAAAGAAGATCCTGAAAACAAAAGGTGAATTCAAGATCAACATCTCGGATATTATTAATCAAACACAGTACTACTACCAGAATACTACCAGTAACACGAAACTGGAAAGAAGCATAGACCCTTATCGTTTCACCAGAAGGTTCGGAACAACCTTCGGATTTACGTTTGGATATTCCCTGTAAAATTGAAAAATTAAAATAAGAACAATGAAAACGAGTATTTTTTTCTTAGCAGCTATTGCAGTACTTGCAGTGACAGGTTGCCGGAAAATAGAAGCCGATGGAGACGGCACAGGTGGCGGAAATAACAGTGGAGGCGGCAGTGGTACAGGCAGCTCTAACACAGTCACTTTATCGGGTCGCATCACCACCAACACCACACTTAAAAAAGCAGATCAGAATATACTGAAAGGATTGGTATATGTGACTAACGGGGTTACCCTCACAGTAGAAGCCGGAGCGACAGTTCGGGCATCATTTTCAGGTACCGATGTTGCAGCGCTGATCGTCAGCCGTGGCGGTAAATTGGTAGCTACGGGTTCAGAAAGCGAGCCTGTTGTATTCACTTCTTCGTCACCCAGCCCGCGCTCAGGTGACTGGGGTGGAATCGTACTGCTTGGTAAGGCAACCATCAACTCAAGCCACCTGGGCACCAATGGTTTGTTACAGGTGGAAGGCGGCGTAGACAATGCACAGGGCGAAGGACTGGCGGGTTCGGGCGATGCGGTTGCCCCAAAAGCAATTGATGACGACAGTTCCGGAAGGCTGAGTTATGTACGAATTGAGTATGCTGGTTATGCCTTTCAACCCGACAAAGAAATTAACAGCCTGACAATGGCTGGTGTGGGAAATAAAACAGTGATCGACCACGTGCAGGTAACCTATGGTAAGGATGATGCCTTTGAGTGGTTTGGCGGCACCGTTAACTGCAAATACCTGGTGGCTTACAAAACCCAGGACGATGATTTTGATACTGATAATGGATATAGCGGCAAAGTGCAGTTTGGCTTGGTGATCCGTGATTCGCTGATAGCAGACGTTTCGAATTCTGAAGCCTTTGAAAGCGATAACAATCCGACCGGGTCCGTGGCAGCACCTAAGACCTCAGCTGTATTCAGTAACATCACTGCAATAGGACCACGAGCTACATTAAATAATGTTGGCAGTAGTTTTTTTCTTGCAGGCGCGCATATAAGGCGTAACTCCTCCGTGTCTATTTACAATTCCGTCATTATAGGTTGGCCGGTTGGCATCTTCATTGATGCAAGCACAGGAACTCCGGTTGACTTAAACATTAACGACAGTTCACTGAGGGTAAGATTTACCACCATTGCCGGCTCAGCGACACCCGTTCTTTACAGGGCAAATTCCGCTGCGCCTACAGGTGCTTCCAACGCAACTATCAATGCCTGGTTTACCAATCCGTATCATGGCAATACAATCGTGACCAATACATCAGAAGCGAGATTAATACAACCATTCAATTATGCAGCTCCGGATCCTACACCTTTTGCGGGCAGCGGTGGCTATCAACCTATACTTACAGGAGCGAGCTTCGCAGATGCTAAAGTATCTACGGGCTTTGAAGTAGTTACTTTCCGTGGTGCGGTTGGCCCTTCAGGTGTGAATAATACCTGGTACAAAGGCTGGACAAGATTTTTATAAACACAACCTCTCAATTAACAAACCGCTGGCAGCTGCCGGAGGTTTTTTTGCCTGTTTTGATAACTTATCGTAATATTGCGATCAATGGGTGCTACAAAATCAGACAGCTTTACACTTAGAGAAAACAGGCTTGCTAAATATGCGAGAGCCCTGGCGCACCCTGCCCGCCTGGCTATCCTGCAGTTGCTGGTAAGTAAACAAACCTGTGTGTGTGGCGACATTGTGGATGAACTCCCACTGTCGCAGAGCACCGTGTCGCAACACCTGAAAGAGTTAAAGCAGGCAGGTCTTATTAAAGGCGACATAGAGGGTGCTAGGGTATGCTACTGTATCAGTGAAAAAGGCTGGAAGGCAGCGCAGGCTTCCCTTAACAGGTTATTCGACAGCTACAAAGGAAGCAATGGGTGCTGCTAACTTTTTTTTGAACTATTCAATCGTGATATTACGATCATAATCTAAATAGAAAAATATGCAAAATTCAAACGATTTGAAAGCGATGGTGCAACAGAAGTATACCGAGATCGCCGGGCAGGATAAGGGCATCAACCAGTCTTCCTGCTGTGGCTCCGGCGGATGCAGTACAGAGGTATA
>JBGTIL010000202.1:0-1910 GCA_041745695.1 Chitinophagaceae bacterium
ACGTCAAATACATCAAATTGTGTTTTTATAAATTTCCCATCTATTTTCTTTAAAAAAGCGGTTCTTTTTGAGTCTTCTTTAAATGTATTTGCAAAGACTTCAATCAGATTCAGCAATGACTTTTCTGAAGCGCAACCCAATGTAATAGTTGCAGACAATAATTGGTTTATGTTGTATGTTCTTATACTTTCGGTTAAATAAACCTCAATGATTGAATCCAATTGAGGGATTTCACTTTTTATACGTTTTATGTATCTGTAAGCTCCCCCAAAAGCAGTACAATTTAAAAGTAGACAAAAGTTTAACTTTAAATTGTATAAAAAATGAAGAAGAGCAAATTCACTCCGGAACAAACCGCCCGTATCTTAAAGGAATTCGATCAGGGCAAATCTGTTGAACAAATCACACGCGAATACGGCATAAGCCGGGCAGCTTTTTACAAATGGCGACAGCGCTACGGTGGTATGGAAGCTACGGACCTAAAGCGGCTGAAAGAGCTGGAAGAAGAGAATTCGAAGCTGAAACGAATGTATGCCAATTTGGCCCTGGACCTGGAAGCTGCTAAATACATCATTGAAAAAAAGCTTTAGCACCCTGCCATAAGCGTCAAATCGTGAAAGAGGGCGCAGCGGATCATCCTTTCGGTATCAGCAGGGTATGCCGGATCATCAGGATCAGCCGAAGTAGTTTATCGTATCGCTCCCTCAAAGAAGATGTTAGCATTGAGCAGCACTTGCTGGCCCATGCCCAGAGGCATCCGCGGGAAGGATTTTGGAAAGCCTATTTCAGAATACGAAACACAGGTATTGTGATTAATCATAAACGGGTACACCGGGTGTATAAGCAATTGGGGCTGGCTTTAAGGCGTAAGGTAAAGAAACGGCTGCCGGCCAGAAGAAAAGAAACGCTGGTACAGCCTGCCCTGATGCATGATACCTGGAGTATCGACTTTGTGAGTGATGCGCTAACCAATGGCAGAAAGTTTCGCTCGTTTAATATCATTGATGATTATAACCGGGAAGTGTTATTTATAGAAACAGATTACTCCATCAAAAGCAGCCGTGTGTTATGGGTACTCAATCACCTGGTCCACAAAAACCGGGCACCTAAGAAAATCCGGATGGATAACGGCCCTGAGTTTATCGCCAGAATAGCCACTCAATGGAGTATGGTGCATGGAATTGAATTCAAATACACCCAACCCGGAAAACCTACCCAGAATGCCTATATCGAGCGTTTTAACCGAACCTACCGGCAAGATGTGCTGGACAGTTACCTGTTTGAAAGTATTGAGGAAGTAAGAGAAATAAATGAGCAATGGATGCTTGATTACAATCATTACCGGCCACATGATGCCCTGGATGGCATGAGCCCTATCATGTGGAAATGTGGACAGCAAGGCAGCCCGCCACCCGGCACATTCCTGACCACATTGCCACATGACAACAACAATAGCAAATTGGAAAAATCAACCGCAAAGTCTACTTTTGAACAGTACTGAAAATGGGGAGCCTACACATTTTTATATCCCATTTTTATTAGTCTATTTCAGTTCGGTTTATCGTTTGGGCTTTTTTGCTAACGGACCCGGTACTTGCAAAGGCAGGGCATTAAAATTCTGTCAGTTTATATTTACTACAAATCTGATAGAAGTACAAATGTTTAGTCATTTCCGTCAGCCTTGCTTTTGCAAAAATATTATTAGCTATATTTTTTCAGTAGTCAATTTGATTGAGATTGAATTTCTCGCTGAACTTATAGTCAAGTTCATTGATTATTTTATACAAAACTGGAAATAACTTCTCTACATAGTCAAATTTGAAGTTTAGATACATATCTTCTTTAAAATTCTCGTTTGGAAACTGGCGGATAAAATCTTTTGAAATTTTGCTTCTATTGTGAACTGCTAA
>JBGTIL010000203.1:0-9295 GCA_041745695.1 Chitinophagaceae bacterium
ATGATGGAAGCACAAAGCATCAAGAACAGGTTTGGGATCATAGGTAATTCTCCGGTACTTAACTATGCCCTCCAGGTAGCAACACAGGTTTCAAATACCGATCTGACAGTATTAATAGCTGGCGAAAGCGGTGTTGGAAAAGAAGCCTTTTCGCACATCATACATTCTTTGTCTGCCAGGAAGCACAATCCTTTTATTGCAGTGAACTGTGGCGCCATTCCGGAAGGAACAATCGATTCCGAACTTTTTGGGCATGAAAAAGGCTCTTTCACAGGAGCACTCGATGGCAGGAAAGGCTATTTTGAAACGGTGAATGGCGGAACCATTTTCCTGGATGAAATAGGAGAAATGCCCCTTGGAACACAGGCAAGACTGTTACGCGTACTGGAATCAGGCGAATTTATCAGGGTAGGGTCTTCTAAAGTGCAGAAGACGGATGTAAGGGTGATCGCAGCCACCAACCGGGACCTGCTCGACCGTGTGCAGCAAAATAAATTCCGCGAAGACCTTTATTACCGGCTCAACACGGTGCCGATCAGGGTTCCAGCCCTTCGCGACCGTAAAGAAGACATTCCGCTATTGTTCCGAAAGTTCGTGATCGACTTCGCTGAGCGGTATAAAACCACGCCGGTGCAGTTAGACGAAAACGCGCGACAAAAACTGGCCGATTATCCCTGGCCGGGAAATATCCGGGAACTGAAAAACATGGCTGAACAGATCTCTGTACTTGCTGTAGACAAGCAGGTTTCGGTAACTGAACTCGAACGCTTTTTGCCGCAGTCAGGCGGCAGTCGATTGCCTGTGCTCGTTAGCCACAATGGCTCTAACGGGCATGAGTTCAACAACGAGCGCGAGATACTCTACAAGCTTTTCTTCGACATGAAGCGCGACGTGACTGAACTAAAAAGACTTTTTTTAGAAATGTTGCAGAACCCGGCAGCCGCGGCTCAGAACCCAAGTTTCATTGCAGACATCAACGATCTGCAGTCGGGTGAAAACAGGCAAACGGGTCTGGTGCCTCACAACCCGCAGCCCTCCCAGCCCATGATCATGCAGGATGACATTGAGCATAGCATTGAAGTGGAAGAGAGTTTGAACATACAGGACAAGGAAAAAGAACTGATCATAAAAGCACTGAAAAAACACAAGGGCAAACGTAAGGATGCATCGTCAGACCTTGGTATCAGCGAGCGGACGCTGTACAGAAAGTTAAAAGAGTACAGCATCGATGAGTAAGAAGACCACTGTTGTTGAATGTATCTTACATTGCTACTTCGGGACGTGGATGCGTTTTTGGCTTACGCAACGGTTACGATTCCACCGATTCAGATCTTAATGTCAGGCTTGTATCAATTCACCATGCAGCTAAAAAAAATATACATTTCTCTGATTGTTGGTGCTGTGTTGCTCATTGCCGCAGCCGGTAATTCAGGCTGCGGTGTGTACAGCTTCCGGGATGTTTCCATTCCAGATTCTATCCGTTCTTTCAGGATGCAGTTTATTGAGAACAAGGCTTCTTATGTAAATCCTCAGTTGAGCCCGAGCCTTACAGAAGGCATCAGGCGAAAGATCTTGAGCCAGACAAGGCTTTCCCAAACTGCCAGTGATGATGCACACCTGGATATCAGTGGCGAAATTAGAGACTACGCCATTACTACTTCCGGTATATCCAACAAACAAGAGGTTACCAACAGGCTGACTGTGTCGGTACATATAACTGTAAGAAAATCTTTTTCCAACGATCCACCGGAAGAATATGATGTAAGCAGAGGTTTTGAATTCAGTGCCCGTCTCTCACAGCAAACGGCGGAAGCCCAGCTATTGGATGAAATCATCAGCGGGTTGTCAGACGACGTGTTCAACCGTCTTTTTTCTAATTGGTAACATTGGTTAATTTGGTGGTATGGTTGACCGTTTCCATTCGCTTGCACAAGGGCTGTTGAAAAGAGATCTTTCTGAGATCAGCACAGAAGAAACGCAGGCACTGGTGGATCAGTATCCATTTTTTGCTCCCTTTCATTTCCTGAACCTGGTTAAGCACCAGGGGCAAACAGAAGCATACAACGGCCATTTCTCCAGGAGCATCCTGTATTACCACGAGCCGCTAACATTTGACCAATTTATACACCCGGTTGCGGATATACCATTCGTGACCCGGAACCTTCAAACACCTGCACCTGCCAAGGAACCGCAGGATTTCGTTGTGGAGGACACAACGGAGGTTTTGACAGTCGATTCCAGGACAGAGTGGGAACCTCCGGCACCTGAAGTGGATATGCGATTCGACACCCATAACCTTCAATCACCTGCGCAGGTTGAAGAGGCGTCGGATGTTGCTGTGGAGGAAACGATAGATGCGGTGGCAATAGAACGGGGTGCAGAATGGCAACGTCCGGCACCCGAAGTAGGTACTCCTTCGGACATGCAGATCTCTCAACCACCTGCACCGGTTGAAGAAATGCCCCGTTTTGCCGTGGAAGAAACGACGGATACGCTCTTGGTTGACCCGCGTGCGGAATGGGAATCTCCAGCGCCTGCTGTAGTGCCGTCGGAACCTGTGCAGACCGAGCCCGTTCCGGTGCCAGTTGCTGCATCAACAGTGGATAGCCCTGCTTTCAGCTTTGAGCCTTTCCATACAGTGGATTATTTTGCTTCCCAGGGTATCAAGATCAGTAACACGCCGGCACCTGACGACAAATTCGGAAAACAGGTAAAGAGTTTTACCGACTGGCTGAAAACCAGGAAGAAGTTGCCCCTGGCAGAAATGGTGAAAAACCAAACAGAGGTGGTTGACCTGGGCGTAGAAAGCCTGGCAGAACATTCCGTGCAGGACAGTAAGGTGGTTACGGAATCAATGGCGGAAGTGTGGGCTAAACAGGGAAATCTAATCCGGGCCAGAGAAGTATACCAGAAACTAAGTTTGCAAAGTCCTGCTAAAAGCGCTTATTTTGCAGCCAAAATTCACGAACTAAACGTTTCCTAATCGTATGACCATTCTATTTATCATTCTTATTATAGTGGCTTGTATTGTGCTCAGTCTGATTGTTCTGGTGCAAAACCCAAAAGGCGGTGGCCTGGCGGGCAACATTGCCGGTTTCAGCAACCAATTCATGGGTGTAAAGCAAACCAATGACGTACTCGAAAAAGGTACCTGGATCTTTGCCGCGCTGATTGCGGTATTGTGCATTACTTCAACTTTTTTCATTGCCGGCGGTGAAGAAGTACAGAACAACCTCGACAAGGTTGGCGTTCCTGTTGGTAACAGCCAGAGACCTCCAGCACCCGCGGGCGGTCTGCCTCCCGCTGTGCCTCAAACGCTTGACACGAACAGGAGATAAAAACAAATTACATTTATGAAGACCCTGTCCCTTTAGGCAGGGTTTTTTATTAATGAACCTATCATGATGAAAAAATTTCTTGGAATTTCACTGTTGCTTCTCCTTATCGGTGCGGGTGTTATTGCCTGGATTTTTTTAGGTTCAGGTACAGGCTTCTCGGAAAAAAAGGAAACACTCTACATACCCACCGGCACTGCAAGCGAGCGACAACTTATTGATTCGCTCGAGCGGAAAAGTATTGTGTCTAACAAGAGTGCTTTTAGGTTCCTGGCAAACAGGATGGGGTACTGGTCTAACATTCGCCCGGGGAGGTACGAAATCAAAAAAGGAACAAGCCTGGTTAACATTATGCGCATGCTGCGTAACGGGCAGCAGACACCCGTCAATTTTGTAATCACCAAGTTGCGCACGAAGGAAGACCTTGCCAGGCAGGCGGGTGCAAAATTTGAATTTGATTCAGCAGCGATGTCTGCATTTCTGCAGGCAAATGATTCGTTGACAAAATATGGTGTCACATCGGAAGTAGCTATGAGTAAGGTGTTGCCAGATACGTACACTTTTTTATGGAACACATCACCGGAAAAAATTTACGCACGACTGGCAGCTGAGTCGAAAAAATTCTGGACGCCCGCGCGGGAACAGCAGGCCCGGGTAAAAGGGCTTACTCCCTTGCAGGTTATTATTATTGCCTCTATTGTGGATGAAGAAACGAATGCCGCCGCTGAAAGGGGAAATGTGGCATCCGTTTACCTTAACCGTGTTGCAGTGGGGATGCCGCTCCAGGCAGATCCTACGGTGAAATTTGCTCTGAAAGACTTCGGGCTCAAACGCATTTATTCCAAACATCTTTCTTTTGAATCGCCTTATAACACTTATCGCAACAAGGGTTTACCTCCAGGACCCATTTGTACACCATCGCGTAAAACGATCGACGCAGTTTTAGCAGCACCTATCACGAAGTATCTTTATTTTGTTGCCAGCCCTAAGTTTAATGGAACGCATGAATTTAGTGAAACCTATACCGAGCACCTGCAAAAAGCAAGGCTGTACCAGCAGGCGCTGAACCGGCAGGATTCTATCCGGAAAAACCTTTTGTAATGGCACTGCGACAACGTATCAAGCAACGGATGGTCACCTCCCGACCGGTGAGGGGAATGATCGATGGAAGCAAGCGCATAAACGTGCCCGGTGCGGATGGATCAAATCTTTATGATGTCTGGAAATCTTTCCGCAGCCAGTTGGCCAAAGAAAGTCTGTTCGAAAGAGCAGCGGCAATCTCCTTCAACATCTTCATGGCTATACCTCCTACCCTGCTTTTCATCTTTACGCTGATCCCTTACCTGCCCATTTCAAACAGGTTGATTGAAGAACTGTTTACGCTAATTCGGGACATTGTGCCCGGGGAGAAAAACAACACCGTTATCATCGGGTTCCTGAAAGATTTCCTGGATCAGCCGAGGAATGAGTTATTATCATTTGGTTTGTTGCTGGCGGTGTTCTTTTCGAGCAATGCGATGATGGGGATCATGCGCTCATTTGATAAAAATTATCCGGGGTTTATAAAGAGAAAGTCACTGCAGAAACGGAGAGTAGCCTTATGGCTGTCGTTCTCGATCTTTCTGCTTGTGTTCACCTGCTTGTTGCTACTCATTGCGCAGGGAGTAGTATTAAAATGGTTCGGTGTGGAACAGGAATGGCTCATTGCGGCTATTCATCATTCGCGGTGGGTGTTTATTATTTTATTAGTTTTCTTTAGTGTGTCTTCCATTTACCGTTACGGCCCGGCGCTGAAGGTAAAATGGCCGTTCATTACTTCGGGCGGCGTGATCGCCACCAGCCTGATGATCCTCGCCTCTACACTGGTATCTTTCTGGGTGAACAACTTTGCGAGCTACAACAAGATCTACGGATCTATCAGTGCTGTATTCATTCTGATGTCGCTTATCTACGTGAATGCGTTGGTAGTGCTGGCAGGCTTTGAGTGGAATGTTACCCTGACTTCTATGCGGGATCCGGAGCACGATGGCGTTGCCGCAACCGAACCGTCGTAAGCACCTGCGTGCAGGTTGTGTTATATAGTTGCTGCCCGGAGTTCTTTGCTCAGCTCAGGGTAATTACGCACCGTTTTCATTATCGCTACTCCATTGACCAACCTTCTCATCCCACTCGGATTGCGATAGCTTTCGCTGCTCGTAATGACCATGCTGCCACTTCTGACGAAAGGCTTCATACAAAGTAACTGCGCAGGCAACACTGATGTTCAGCGATGCTAGCATGCCCACCTGGGGGATGGTAAAGTTTCCGTCGCAGCACGCGGCCAGTTCTTCGCTGATGCCGTTTTGTTCGTTGCCAAATACAAGAGCGACACTCTGGGTGAGTTCGCGTTGGTATAAGCTTAGACTGCCGGCAGCTACCTGTGCGCCGAGCATTTGACTGTACCTGGCTTTTACGGCATCCATGCAAGCCGGAAGGTCGGTGAACTGGTGCGCCGTGATCCATTTAATGGCACTGCGGCTGCTTTTAAAACCCCATTTTTCGTGGCGGGGAAGCTTTGTATTTAGTACGAAAATTTCTCCGAT
This sequence comes from Chitinophagaceae bacterium, assembly GCA_041745695.1. Classification (GTDB taxonomy): domain Bacteria; phylum Bacteroidota; class Bacteroidia; order Chitinophagales; family Chitinophagaceae; genus Flavisolibacter. The sequence continues at coordinate 5,918 of JBGTIL010000203.1, forward strand.
ACCAACGGCATCGCAGCTGCGCATGATTGCAGATATGTTGTGCGGATCAAAAACATTCTCCAATACAACTGTGATATCGTTTTGTCTTTTCGACAAAACCGATTCAATTCTGGAACGTCTTTCATTGGTCATACAGGTGTGCAAAGGAACAGAGAAGTTTGTACCACTTGCCAAAAAATATATAGATTTGCTCCCTGATAAACGCAACATAAATGGCTTGTCAGTTTCGGGACGTAGCGCAGTCCGGTAGCGTACTAGCATGGGGTGCTAGGGGTCGCAAGTTCGAATCTTGTCGTCCCGACTAAGAGAAACGAGGTGGTTATTTGCCACTTCGTTTTTTTTGGTTGCGTTCTGAAACGTTGTTTACTTCAGCGTTCAGCTCAGATTAGTATTGCGTTTCGTAGTTCTCATCGTCGCAATTTGTATCAGGCAACAACATTCCGTTCGAAATCATTTCCCTGAGTCATTTCATTGAAGCCCTCAAAGGTCACCATTTTGTGAAAAAGTTCTGCCTTCCTGCAACCTTCTGAGTTGATGGGCAAAATCACAACCGCAATACAAATTCTGTCATTAAGCTTGTCGAAGGAATGGCATGTCGGTATAAATTGGTCCTGTTTTTTTGTTATGAAACGGTTGATCAACTAGCTTCATTGCTTGAATACTTTCTTTATAAAACGCTGCTTCTGTTCTACAGTCATAATCATTGTCTGCTGGCATCATGCACGTGCGCAGGATAGCGTTAATAGTAAAATTGATTTCTCAGGTGCAGAAGCCTACTTAAATATATTAGACAGCTTGTCTGCCAAAGGCTCCGTGCATGAAACTTCCTGGACCTTGTTATTCCAAAACCATATTTTCCAAATGATGCTAACAGCTGGAAAATTAGATTCGAGCAACATGCGCAAAGCCTTGCTGAATACTGTACAGCATGGTTCAGGATCCGCCGCCTTGAAAGTCGAGTACGATTATCATCTCCAAAATTTCAACCAAAAAGGAGCCTTGCAGCAAAATCTTATGCATTTGAAAAGAATCAATTTACGTGATAGTATACAGAAACTGTTGTATCCCTACCTGCCAGAACGATTGCGTGGAAGCAGCTATTTTCCTACAATATTTTACATCCCCTATGGAAGCGAAGAAGCGACGGGGATGGGAGGTCTGGTGATCCATGATATTTCTTTGTCCTTGAAGGCTGATCGATACCGACCCGGGCTGATAGCCGCACACGAGGCTTTTCATTCTGTTGTTTCCTTAGCATTTCAGCAAAATCTGAGACAAGACATCGACTACAATTCTATCGAGTTTAGTTTTTTCTACTTTTTGCAAAACGTGTCTGAAGAGGGAATGGCTGACTTAATCGATAAGAAAATCCTATCCCAAAAAGGCTCACCTCTTCAACAGGACGTTTTTGATTTGATGCACGATGAAAACAAACTTGCAAGGCAGTTCATTGTTGCGCTAGATCAATTCCTGCTGAAAGCGTCTAACAGGAAGACTCCCTTTTCAGATTTCAAATCCTACAGCGACCTCGCCGAACGATTTGGCAAAAACGGGGGTCATATTCCAGGCAGATTTATGGCAAACGCTATAAAAGATAGTAAGGAACTAAGCGCCCACATTAAACAGGTTGAAGATCCAGTATCTTTTTTTGAGGCGTATCATCGTGCAGTCCGGACAGACAAGTCAAAGCCGAATTTTTCTCAGAAGAGCATGTCATTTTTAAAAGAGTTTAGAAATAAATTTCAGAAAACTCAAAAAGTCTTGAACTAATAGACCGTCGGGTCTGTGTCTGGAAAGTGTTGTGCTTCACAGCACAGCCAGCTTTCTGCAGCTAATTGTATTTCAATCACAACGCATGTCTGACACAAAAACAACAACGCACACCTTCTTTTGATCCCAACTTTACGGGCGTTTGGAAAATGCTGCTGCTATTAAAACTTGGGTTATTTGTAGTGCCTGACTATTGATTTTTGTTGCAGCTTAACAAACCATATTCGCTTTTGGTAACATCCCTCAAAACTCAATTTTTTACATCCGTCAGTGATTTAAGAAAAGCAATGATTGCTTCTTTCTCTGCACCTGAAAGATTTAGCGTGTCTGAGGATAGCGTTTGATTAGCGACGTTCAGACCCATGCCTTTTCCGCCACCTTTATCATAAAAGTCGAGCACTTCCTCGAGTGTGCTATACACTCCGTTATGCATGTAAGGAGCCGTTAGGGCTACATTACGGACAGTAGTTGTTTTGAAGGAATTGAGATAGGGCGCCAACTGGTAAATCGCATAACGACCTGGATCGTCATCAAGCATCTTTGCATCCTTTGCAGCAGGTACACCAATGACCTCTGATTCCATCTTAATAAAATGGGGCGGCACAGTGCCATTGAAAAGGGGCAGAAAATGGCAACTACCACACTTGGCTTTGCCCATAAAAAGATTAAAGCCGGTTTTTTCCTGTCCGCTCAGGTTGTTTCCTGTACCCCGCATATGCCGATCAAAACGGCTGTTGGTAGCTGTGAGCGAACGAACGTAAGAAGCAAGTGCATGCTGAAGTTGCTTCTCCGACAATGTGGTAGTACCTGGAAAAGCCCGGCCGATGAGCAGTTGGTAGAGACTGTCTGATTGCAGGGTTTTCAGTGCACTAGTCATATCACCATGCATTTCATCTTTATTGGAGATCACATCCATGCTTTGGTTTTCCAGGTTGGTCGTCCGCATGTCGTAAAACTGCCATGGTTGCAAGGCAGCATTGAGCAGTGTAGGTGCATTACGTTTCAACGACCTGTTGTCAACCGACGCGCTTGTTTTCAATCCATCGGTGAATGCTTTTCGTGGCTGATGGCAGGATGCACAACTCCTGTTGCCAGTGCGGGAAAGTATGGGATCACTAAAAAGCTTCCTCCCCAACAACAGTTTTTCATTGGTGAGATAGGCGTTGCTGTCAGCACTAAACGCATGCGCATTAAAGGCACCGCTGTCAAACATGGTTCCTGCAGCTGCTTTTAATAAACGATCATCAGCCACAAAACCGGTGGTCTGTTTTTGCAACCTCGTTATCTCCCTGGTGATAGGGTTAAGAAAATCCCTGATAAAAACCACCCTGTCAAAAGAAGCAAAGTGTGCGTTTTGATTGGCATAAGCTGCCGCCTGTTTGAGTAGTGTCCAGTCACGATCTGCTAAACGCTCCAGGATGCTGGAAAGCGCAGTAAGGCTGTACCCGGCTTCTTTGATCCCTGTACCAGTCAGGGCTGTATCGAAACCCGATACGCCAAGTGCCGCAATACGGATTACCTGCAATTTAACCGCATCCAGTATTTGAGCATCGGTTATCTCCAGAACATTCCAGTAGTTAATGTAAGTTCTGGCATGTGCTATCAACA
>JBGTIL010000204.1:0-4082 GCA_041745695.1 Chitinophagaceae bacterium
CGTATTCAGCCTTGTTGTAAATAAGTTCGTGGGAGTTGTTACCACGTCGTCCGTTGTCACTGTAAATACTGCCCTCACCCTAACGAACGGCAAAATACAGTTGTCTTCTTTTGATCTCATTTTGCCGGGTGCGGCAGCTGCCATATCTGGTGAGGGACCAACGAAATATATTATCGCACAAAGCTCGGGCAGGCTCACCCAAATGTTTCCGGCGGGCAGCACGAAATTATTCCCTGTTGGAACAACCGGAGCTTATATGCCCATCACGATAGCGCTTACTGCGGGATCAACCGCAGATAACCTTAGTGTGAGACTGAGAGACACCCTGTATACTTTTGGAGAATCGGGAGCACCCTTAACCAATAGCGTGGTTGGCGGATTATGGGTCGTATCCGAGGGTGTAATTGGCGGGTCTAATGCCACCATTACGCTGCAGTGGCCTCAGACACTTGAGCTGCCAGGATTCAACCGGAACTTCAGCCGCCTTGGTGCTTACACCAGTTCCTGGGAGTATGGCCCCGCCGACATTCCGGCAAGTGGCACCAATCCCTACACTGTAAGTCGGGGAGGTTTCACCAGCCTGGCCGCCTTCGCGGTTACCCAGTTAGCTACGCTCCCGGTAACCTGGGTAAGCCTGACGGGTAAACATATTGATGGCAACAATAAATTAGAATGGACAACCATGCAGGAGCAAGATAATGAGTACTTCGAAGTCCAGGCATCCGCCAACGGAAGACAGTTTTACCACATAGGTCGTACCACCGCCCCAGTCAATCCATCGTCCCTGAATATCTACCAGTTTTTACACCGGAACGTCGGCGCTCCCGTTACTTACTACCGCATCAAACAGGTAGATAAGAACGGCTACTATACCTTTTCGCCGATCATCAATATCCAGACACCAGGTACCGTTGCGGGCAAAACATCCCTGTCTCCAAACCCTCTTGCAACTACAGCTACACTAACCCTGGGAAGCAAATACCAGCAGCAGGTTCAACTGCAGGTATTGAATGTGTTGGGCAGGGTAGAACGCACCCTGACAAAAACATTGCTGCCCGGCAGTAACACTATAACCATTGACTTCACACATGAAGCACCGGGCATTCATTACATGGAAGTACGCTATGCCAATGGAACCAAAGAAACAATGAAGTTTATTAAATTATAATACCATTAATCAACCGGGCATGAAGCACTTTCATTCGTTGCCTGAAAACAAAAATGCATCCTTTCGTGGATGCATTCTTGTTTTGGGATATTGCTTATCTAAGCATCTTTTCCATGACAATTTTTGAATTTTTTACCGCTTCCGCAAGGGCAGGGTGCATTGCGTGATATCTTTGGATCTACACGCACAGGCTCCTGGCGAACCGCAACACCACCGTCTGAAGGGTCGTAGTAGTCTTTTTCATTGGCTCCATAGTCGGAGCCCGCGGCGTCTATTTCCTCCTTGTTGGCGCGCATGCTGCTCATGTCGGTTTTAGGAACCCTTGCTTCGCGAAGCATTTGTGGCGGTGCCTGTTCCTGCACAGGTAAATTAGCATGGCAAAGAAAAGAAACGATCTCTTTATTAACGTCGCTGCTCATGCGCTTGAAGAGGCTATAGGCTTCCACTTTGTAAATCACCAGCGGATCCTTTTGTTCGAGGTAAACGGTTTGAACGCTTTGCTTCAGATCGTCCATGGCCCGCAGGTGCTCCTTCCAGCTATCGTCGATGATGGAAAGTGTTATGCTTCGCTCCATGGCATTGCATAACTCAACACCGTCTGTTGACAGTGTTTTATCGAGGTTGGTCAAAACATTAATCCCCTTTCGTCCGTCGGTAAATGGTACAACTACATTTTCGATTTGCTGCCCCTGGGTTTCCCTGATATTCTTAAATACCGGTACTGCATGTTGCCGCACCGTTTCTTTATGACGATGATAATTAGCCATGGCTTCATCGTACAAACTATCGGTGAGGCGTATGCTGTCTGTACGCTTAAACTCTTCTTCCGTTACCTGGATGTCGAAACCAAAGTTCACGATACCGGCCAACTTGAAACCTTCGTAATCATCGCCTTCTTTAAATGAAGAAACAAGGTCTTCAGCCGTAACAGAAAAGGCATTGTCGATGTCGAGTGCCAGCCTTTCTCCAAACAGTGCATGATTCCGGCGGTCGTATACTGCATTACGCTGCTGGTTCATTACATCATCATATTCAAGCAAGCGTTTACGAATACCAAAGTTGTTTTCTTCTACTTTCTTTTGTGCCCTTTCGATAGACTTGGTGATCATACTGTGCTGGATCACCTCGCCTTCCTTGTAGCCAAATCGGTCCATCAGTCCTGCTATTCTTTCCGACCCGAACATGCGCATCAAATCATCTTCCAGCGCGACGAAGAACTGCGATGTACCCGGGTCTCCCTGCCTTCCTGCGCGACCGCGTAGCTGCCTGTCTACACGCCGGCTTTCGTGTCGTTCAGTGCCTACAATCGCCAATCCTCCTGCTTCCTTTACACCGGGTCCCAGCTTGATGTCGGTACCACGACCGGCCATGTTGGTGGCTATCGTTACTGCGCCTGTCAAACCAGCCTCGGCTACGATCTGCGCCTCGCGGGAGTGCTGCTTTGCGTTCAATACATTGTGCGGTATTTTCTTTGCCTGCAAAGCCCTGCTTAAAAGTTCACTTACCTCAACTGAGGTAGTACCAACAAGCACTGGTCGGCCGGCATTGCGGAGACTTTCAATCTCGTCTATGACAGCGCCAAATTTTTCCCGCTTTGTTTTATACACCAGGTCCTGCGAGTCTTTACGGGTGATGGGTATGTTGGTAGGTATCGTTACTACATCCAGTTTGTAAATGCTCCATAGTTCAGCCGCTTCTGTTTCAGCCGTACCAGTCATACCGGCCAGCTTGTGATACATGCGGAAAAAATTCTGCAGCGTTACGGTAGCATAGGTTTGAGTAGCAGCTTCAATCTTCACACCCTCCTTAGCTTCGATAGACTGGTGTAAGCCATCGCTGTAGCGACGTCCGTCGAGAATACGACCGGTTTGTTCATCCACGATCTTCACAGCGCCATCCATCACCACGTACTCTATGTCTTTATCAAACAAGGTATAGGCTTTGAGCAACTGTTGTACGCCATGGATGCGATCGGCCTTCTGGGCATATTCGTTTAGAATTGCTTCTTTTCTTGGAAACTTTTCTTCAGCCGTGGCGGTGCTGCGTTCCACTTCCGCCAGGCGGATACTGATATCCGGCAAAACGAAAAACTCAGGATCTTCTCCCGCTTTGGTGATGGTAGCAATTCCTTTGTCGGTAAGGTCGACCGATTTGTTTTTTTCATCGATGTGAAAGAGGAGTTCTTCATCCACCTGGGGCATATTGCGTTGCTGATCGGCGAGGTAGTAGTTCTCCGACTTTTGCAACTTCACCCGGATCCCCGGCTCGCTCAAAAATTTAATAAGGGGACCGTATTTGGGAAGCCCGCGATGGGCCCGGAAGAGGTGTAGTCCGCCCGACTTTGGATCGTCGTTGCCTTCAGCAAAGCTTTTCTTTGCTTCGTTCAAAAACCCACGCACCAGTCTTTCCTGGGCTTCAACAAGTCCCTGTACCCTGGGCTTGAGTACATGAAACTGCTGGTCGTCGCCCTTGGGTACTGGTCCGGATATGATGAGCGGTGTACGCGCGTCGTCGATCAGCACCGAGTCAACTTCATCTACCATAGCGAAGTGGTGCTTGCGCTGCACCATTTCATCTGGCGAGTGCACCATGTTGTCTCTGAGGTAATCGAATCCAAATTCGTTATTTGTGCCGTAGGTGATATCCGCGGCATAAGCCTGTCTGCGACTTTCACTATTGGGCTGGTGTTTATCTATACAATCTACTCGCAAACAAAGCCATTCGAAAATAGGACCGTTCCATTCACTGTCCCGGCGCGCCAACTAGTCATTCACGGTTACGATGTGCACGCCTTCGCCAACGAGTGCATTGAGATAGGCTGGGAGCGTAGACACAAGTGTTTTACCCTCTCCTGTAGCCATCTCTGCAATTTTTCCGGAATGTAGTACTGCACCACCAATCAGCTGAACATCAT
>JBGTIL010000205.1:0-3757 GCA_041745695.1 Chitinophagaceae bacterium
TAAATCCATATCCAGGTGTTGTGCAGGTAGTCCGGTGCCCCACTGCATATAGAGCCGCACTGTGTCACCTGCAATAGAGAATCGTGTACCCGTCACCACAGCAGAAAGGTCCTGTACTGTTTCACCACGGTCTCCTATTGAAACTGGAATTTTGAACAGCACCGGATCAATGTAGATCGTTTTAGCAGTAGTGTCCATAGCTTCAAAACGTTTCTTCATAGCCAACATGCTTATCCCCCTGACAGCTTCTCTCATGGCTGCTAATTGGTCCTCGCTGTACAGATCAAGCAATGCATTCGCCGGAATATTCTTCGAGACGCCGCCCAGCGGTTTTACAACTCGCCTGCTCCCTTTATCAAAATAGTTTTCCGCATACATATTCAGGGTAAGCACCAGTCGCGCCGGCACCTTGTCAACAATCTCTGAAAAAGCCGTTATTGTTATTTCCTTTCCAAACCACAACATGTTAGCGAACAAAGACCGGGCAAATAACCCAGGACGTTGTTTTAATAAGCCAAGTGTTTTACCCGCATCATAACGAAGACGAAAGTGATCTACTTTTCCCTGCCACACTTCGTATTCCTGTCGGTAAAATTTATCCAGAACAGCATGTAACTTCCCGAAACCTTTCCGCTTGCTGTATTCAGCTAATCGTAAAGCCCGGATGAAACGTACCCACATACTTCTTTTCGGATGCATCGCTTCGCAGACTTTTGAGACATCCATATCCAAGTTGTTCATCCAGGTAGCTACCATCGCACAGTCTCTCCGGCTATACTTTAAATTCAGGCTTGCTTTAGTAAGCAGTGTTGCAGCTGCACTTTGATCAAGTCCAGGGATAATGTTGCTGTTGTTTCTTGCTTTTCGGTCCAGGATCACCTTAGGCTCAATGATCTGCAGGAAACCTGTATGCTTAAACCACAGATAACGCAGAACGTCGTTAGGTGAAGAAAAGAACGCTTGCGCCTCCAGGGTCCTACCCTGACTGACCAACGTGTTAATAACGGCCATAACCGTCTCCTTCATCTTTATTTCAACCGATGGCAAGGGCAACTCGTTGAGCAGTACATACAAACTGTCCACTTGTGTTGTATCCAAAGCCGTTTTTGAACTTAGCAAACTTTCGAAAAAATTGCTGACATCGGAGTCTGTCCACAATTCCAATACCTTAATGTTGCTTCCCTGCTTGTAATGGATGAGAGTGCTGTTTTCGAACGGCATCCCACAAAAAGGGCAGCCATTATACCTTTCCAAAGGAAAAGTATTGGGCGGAATCATATGACCGCAAGGCAGCTTTGCTCCCTTTGCGTGAAAGACATTTGCAAAAAAGGTCACTATGTGGTCAACTACGGACTCCCCGGTAGGTTTGTCCCAGCCTTTTACAAGTGGTGTCCAGTTCTTCAGTCCTCCTAAGACATCCTGCACGGTGCGCATGATCGTAGCATGGTAGGCAGGCGAAGTTTGATTAAGCGCCTGCAGCAAGGCTTCAGAAACGCTAAAGCCGTACTGCGACAAATTAGCCACCAGAATGCCCGTTGTTTCAGTAAGTGATTGTGGTATACTAACCATCGCAGATTCCGGAATGAAAATGGCGTTTTGACGAAGTCCCACTTTTAGTAAATTGCTCATTGTCGTGTTAGGTTTTAATAATCAGGTAATTTTAAAGCTGTTTTTTCATTGAAGTTTTGAAGTAAGCTATAGTTGACCTCAGATATTCGTGAAGCAGGTTGGATTCGAACCAACGACCCATAAGTCCTTGAAGTAACTCTTAGTTGACCGTTTCAGGTAATTTCCAGACTTTATGGATTCGAACCACTAGTCTCCGAGGAGACGTACCAATTGAAGTAGGTCTGGATTGACCTAATTTGGTAATGCTAAAAATTGTCTATTGCTCTACCACTGAGCTACTGCTTCCTGATCATGTGGGTAATTGAAAAAGTTGGCTTTTTACAGAAGGTGGAGTAACTCTTTCTTGACCCGTTATGATAAATCAAAGATGCAAGTGCGTGTGCGCAGCCAACCTGCGCATTGAAAAATGTTTTCAAATTTTTTTTAACTTATTGACTATCAGCGAAAATTGATTAAAAAATTCGGCATGCCAATAAAAACTTATTACACTGCGCAGTTGTATTGCGTAGGCGACTCGCTAATATTACATTTGAATAGATAATACTTGTATGTCAACAAACAAACTTGCTCTTATCCGTTATAGAACAATAGACGGATGTCTTAGAAATCGCCAGCGAAAATGGACTTTGGATGATTTGATTACAAATGTTTCTGATGCACTCTGTGATTATGAAGGCATCACTTCAGGTGTTAGCAAGCGAACGATACAGGCAGACATACAATTGATGCGCAGTAACAAACTGGGTTACAACGCGCCTATTAGTATCAAGGAGAAGAAGTTCTATTACTACGATGACCCGGGCTACAGCATCACCAATGCGCCAATCAACAAAGCGGACGTTGAAAAAATGAAAGAGATTGTTGGAGTATTGAAGCAGTTCAATGGCTTCAGCTACTTCGATGAAATGAGTGACATGATTGCGCGACTTGAAAACAACTTATACAAGTCGATCCACAAAAAAAGAGATTGTATTCAGTTTGAAGACAACCGGCTTCTAAAAGGTTTGGAACATATAACGCCATTATACCAAGCCGTGTTAAACAAGAAATCTTTATTGATTGAATACAAGTCCTTCAGAGCGCCGAAGTCCCAGCAAGGCATCTACTACCCCTATCTGTTAAAAGAATATAGAAACCGATGGTTCCTGATCAGCAAGGGAAAGAAAGGCAAAAGTTTATGCACCATGGCGCTAGACCGGATTGTGGAGTTCCAGGAATTGATAAAGGAGAAATTCGTTGAGTATGAGGGCATCAGCTTCGAGCGCTATTTCGATGATCTGATCGGCGTAACCAAAACAGAAAAGGACCGGGCACATAAAGTGATTGTTTCTGTAAACAAAGCGAATGCGCCGTATATTCTAACAAAACCGCTTCATCATTCTCAGACGCTTCTAAAGGAGGATGATTCGGGAATCATAATACGGATAGATGTGGTACTAAACTTTGAGCTGGAACGAGAACTATTAGGTTTTGGAGAAAACATAAAAGTTCTAGCACCAAGACTTCTTGTGGGCAAATTAAAAAAGAGGCTGGCTGTAAACATGGAACAATACGGGAGTCAGATGACATCGCTTCCCATTCTTCTTTCTCGAGCCGAAACATAAAATCCACCGGAAAGCTCTCTGAATTCCGCTTAATCGCCTGGTTTAAAACTCTTGTTTCTACCTCATTTAATTCTGCCAGGTCAAAGTCGAACATGACTCTGTGACCCCGCACCTCTACTATCTTTTGTTGAATCGAAATTACTTGCATGTATATGTTTTTAGGATTATTCAAGTTGACCAAGGCAGAGCTATACCGACTTATCACAACTGCTCTAGTTTGTCCCGCAGTGCACCCATATCATCACTCACTTTTTTATCTAAAATCTTCGCATAGTGCTGCGTCGTGCGCAGGTTTTTATGTCCCAGAAGTTTCGAGACCGTCTCGATAGGCACCCCGTTGCTTAGAGTTACAGTGGTAGCGAAGGTGTGACGGGCAATATGAAAGGTGAAGTTTTTCTGGATGCCACAGGCATCTGCAATCTCTTTCAAGTAGGAGTTCATCTTCTGGTTGCTCAGTACAGGCAACAATCTTCCATCCGCCACACATTGCGGATGATCCTTGTACTTTTCCATCAACTCGAGCG
>JBGTIL010000206.1:0-3449 GCA_041745695.1 Chitinophagaceae bacterium
TGGAAGCGGCACCCGATACCTTGCTCGATAAAAGAAAGATCTCCCTGCACGACTTGCTGGTGTTTGAACTGTTACTGGAACTGGACGCGCTCTACTCCGTGCTCGGCGAATCGTGGAAACCGTTAGCCAACAGTGTCGAAAAGCCACCTGTGAACCTGTTGGAAGTTGTGCCTGCTGCAGAAGTGAACGAAGTGTTCCGTCTGTGGCAAACCGCTTTTGAATGGAGCTACTACGACGATGTACTGGCAGGTATCGCTATCGGTCAACGAAAGAAGCTTCCGGCGACACAGTCGGTAAAAAGCTTCCAGGCAATGTTTTGCATAGATGAGCGGGAATGTTCTATACGCAGGCACCTGGAAAAAGTGGCTCCTGCCTGTGAAACACTGGGTACGCCAGGCTTTTTTGGTGTGGAGTTTTTCTTTCAGCCGGAAGGCGGAAAGTTTTACGACAAGCTGTGTCCTGCACCTGTTACACCTGCCTACCTGATCAAGGAGTTTGACGTGCAGGGTGCAAGGGGGCATGAGAAATTGTATGCTACTGAATCGCACAGTTTTTTTAAAGGCACTATCAATACACTGGCATTCGGCTTCTGGGCTTTCATCCGGCTGGTACAGAATATTTTTCGTCCAAAGATGAGTCCGGCTATTTCGAATGCTTTTACCCACATGCATAAGTCGGCCAAACTAACTATCGAAAACAGCCAGACTTCCGACCGGGAAAACAATTTGCAGGTTGGTTTCACCATCGAAGAAATGGCAGCAAGGGTAGAAGGACTGCTAAGAGGCATAGGGCTTACCCGTTCTTTTGCACCCCTGATTTATATGATCGGCCACGGGTCGAGCAGTGCCAATAATCCGCACCATGGAGCACACGACTGTGGCGCCTGCAGCGGCAGGCCTGGTTCGGTCAACAGCCGTGTATTTTCTTTTATGGCCAACCATCCCAAGGTAAGGGCTCTGCTGGGCCAGCGCGGTATCACTATTCCAAACGAAACCCAGTTTCTCGGTGGTCTGCATGATACGGCCGCAGACGAGATTGATTTTTACGACGCAGATAAGCTTAGTGAAAATAATGCGGCTGCCCATAAGATCAACTTAGGTGCCTTTGAACAAGCCCTCGACCTGAATGCCAAGGAGAGGTCGCGCAGGTTTGCTTCCATTAACACCAAGCAGGATCTTTCGCAGGTAAGAAAGGCAATTCTCGATCGCTCCGTGTCGCTGTTTGAGCCGAGGCCCGAATTGGGGCATGGCACCAACACCCTGTGTGTGATTGGCAGCAGGGAACTTACGAAAGGCTTATTTCTTGACCGGCGCGCATTTTTAAATTCATACAGTTATAAAAATGATCCTGAGGGGATTTTCCTTACCGGAATCATGAAACCCATAGGTCCCGTATGCGGGGGCATCAACCTGGAGTATTATTTTTCAAGAGTAGATAATTATAAACTGGGGGCCGGCACCAAATTGCCCCATAATGTAATGGGACTGATAGGCGTTGCGAACAGCAGCGACGGCGACCTGCGTCCGGGGCTTCCCCTGCAAATGATTGAGGTGCACGATCCGGTACGCCTCCTGGTGATCGTGGAGCATTTTCCCGACGTTGTGCTGAAGGTTATCCAGTCTTTGGCAGCAATGTACGAGTGGTATGCCAACGAATGGGTTCACCTGGCGGTCATCCATCCTGAAAGCGGCGAATTCTATTATTTTCAAGAGGGAGCCTTCCTGCCTTACCTGCCACTGGCAACTTCTATAGGTAACGTACAGGATATACAATCACTTATCGAATCGGCGAAAGAAATGGACAGTAACAATATTGTGCACGCCACGCAGGAAAACCTTCCTGTATACTCAATCAATTAAAACGTCCATGTCGCAACTACTCCAATTGTTTATCCTGCTGCCCCTGCTGGGGTTTGGCTTGAGCCTGGTTATATCCCGCAATAACGAAAAAGCGCTCTCAGGGATGGCTATTGCGATTACTGTATTACAGTTGGCAGGCACTGTTGGTTTTCTTTTCTACTGGCTTCTCAACAGCGCTCCCATACTTAACATCAAGCACCTTACGCTTTTTACCGCCGGAAATATTGAAATATTTATTGATTTTTATTTTGATAAAACAACTGCTGTTTTCGCCCTGATCGGTGCGGTATTAACCATGCTGGTCGCCTTGTTCAGCCGGTTTTACCTGCACCGTGAAGAGGGGTTCAAAAGGTATTTTTCGACGCTTCTGCTTTTTTTCCTGGGCTACAACCTTGTTATTTATTCAGGAAATTTTGAAACGCTTTTCGTTGGCTGGGAAGTGCTGGGCATTTGTTCTTTTTTACTCATTGCGTTTTACAGGGACCGGTATCTGCCCGTTAAAAATGGTCTCAAAGTCATCTCTTTTTTTCGCCTGAGCGATGTGTGCCTGATACTTGCCATGTGGATGAGTCATCAATTGTGGCACCAGAACATTACTTTTTTTCAGCTGAACGATGCTGCACTTGTACAGCAGCATTTTGCTGAGTACAACTGGTATGGCTACTTCATTGCACTGATGCTGGTGCTTGTTGCGGCTATCAAATCAGCACAACTGCCTTTTTCTTCCTGGTTGCCGCGAGCCATGGAAGGACCAACCACTTCGAGTGCCATTTTTTATGGTTCACTGTCTGTACATATCGGCGTCTTCCTGTTGTTACGTACCTATCCGTACTGGGAACAGCTTACAGGCATCAAAGTGCTGATAATGGCTATCGGACTTCTTACCAGTATCATTGCGTCGGGGATTGCAAGGGTTCAGTCTACAGTAAAAACACAAATCGCCTACTCGTCTATCACACAGATAGGATTTATGTTTATTGAAGTGGCAGCCGGCTGGCACACGCTAGCCTTGATCCACTTTGCAGCAAATGCTTTTTTGAGAACCTACCAGCTACTGGTATCGCCTTCGGTAATGAGCTATTCTATACACGACATGGTTTTCAGTTATCAGGAACGAAAACCAAACAGCAGACCTTCATGGATCAACAAGATCAATAACTCTTTTTACATGCTGTCGGTGAAAGAGTGGAACCTCGACAGACTATTGCACCTGGGTTTATGGAACCCCTTCAAGTGGATTGGCAACAGGTTCTCTTTTTTATCTGGTAGACTGAGCGCTGTATTTCTGGGAGTGCTGCTGGCAGCTGGTCTCTATATAGACCTGCATCCCCGAAGCGTCCCGGATGGCCTGTATAAATACCTTCCCATCATTTTTTCTTTGGTTGGTTTGTTGATGGTGCTGCGGTCGTTTGCGGAAAGAAAGGGAGTAAGAACCGCGTGGATTTTGATCATAGGCGGACAGCTTTTTATCACCTTGTCTTTGGCACTTTTTAATGAAGACTTTGGACACAAGTACATGCTGATTTACCTGAGTGGCTCTGCTGTTTCCTGTGTTGTGGGGCTGGTATGTCTCAACAAGGTTAAAAAGAT
>JBGTIL010000207.1:0-4512 GCA_041745695.1 Chitinophagaceae bacterium
TCGCGTGTAGTGTCTTTCTTCTGATAGCCAAAGACAGCGAAGGCAGCAGAATAACTTTGCAGGTAAGCACCCATGTGGTGGAAGTCGTCGAAGAAGAAGTCTGATACGGGTGCCTGCGGGGAAGAAGCTTTTAATGCAGGATGTGCATCCACGAGGGCTGCTGTAGAATAGAACCCAGGGTATGAGATGCCAAAGATGCCGGCTCTGCCATTGTTGTTTTTGAGGTTCTTGACCATCCAGTCGATGCTGTCCCAGGTATCTGAGCTTTCGTCAATTGCTTTTTTATTTTTTACGTCGTTACCCGGGATGTTGGGGGTCATGTTGTTGTACGCTCCGCCACTCATGTAGCGGCCGCGCACGTCCTGGAATACCAGGATGTATCCATCCTCAACGAGGTAACGCGAAGGATGTTCGTGTGTTTTAAAGTCGCCATAACTGGACGCATTGTAGGGTGTGCGGTTGATGAGTATGGGATAGGGCTTTGTCTTGTCCCTGGGGGTGTATACGAGGGTGAATAGCTTGATGCCATCGCGCATGGGAATAAAGTATTCAGCCTTGTCGTAGTGGGTACGCATGTAAACAGAATCTCTGTTTTGTGCGTGGGCTGACAGGGCGAAAAGAAAAGAACAGCAAAATAATAGAAGACGCATGGTGTGTGATTTAAGCGATGGTCCTAAGGTAGGTTTTTTGGGTTGTTTCGCCGCGAAGGGAGAACCACAAAGGCACATCACACTTAGGTTCACGGTATTTTTTGCCACAAAGAACACCAAGACGGAAAGAAGCGCAAAGGAAACTTCTCTTCTATGTCCCTGTGTGGCTATGTGGTGAAGTAGTTCGATCTGAGAGATTGCTTCGTGCCTCGCAAAGACGGCCCTTCCTAATCTCCTCCCTTTTCGCTTCTTCGTGCCTTGGTGTATTGGCGGCAAAAAAAACCTCTGACTCCCTGCCTCTGTGGTTCAACCGTTATCTTATCAGCGTCACGGTTCCTTTTTGCATTTTTGCTGCTTCACCATCCAATTGATAAGTACACATCCATACAAACACTCCTGTAGGTAAGGGCACGGCACCCTTTCCGTCCCAGCCTTTTTGCAAATCAACAGTTTGAAAAACAACCTGTCCCCAGCGGTCAAAAATAGTAAGACGGTACTGCTTCACGTTTCCGAATAACATTGGTCGGAACACATCATTTTTAGAATCACCATTGGGTGTAAAGGCATTTGGGACATAAAAGCCGCTCATACAGTCTTTGGCATTCACCAGCACGGTGTCCCTGCCTTTGCAATTATTGGCATCGGTAGCCTCCAGCCAGTAAGTACCTGATTGCCTGATGGTGATGAATGCATTATTGGCGCCGGTGCTCCAGAGATAACGGTTGAAAGACTGACTCGCTTTTAGTTCCAGCGTGCCGTAAGAGCAAAGGGCGGTATCGCCCGGAAGAAAGCGCGCTGGCAGTGGATGTATCAGTTTGATCACCGTACTATCACTGCCCTGGCAGCCGTTAGCATCTGTTACCATCACTCCATATTTGCCGGTCGCATTCACTGCAATGGTGCGCGCAGTTGCGCCTGTGTTCCAGGCGTAAGAAACATAGTTGCCTCCATCGAGTTGCCTGCTGGTGCCGGCACAAAGGGCATTATTTTTATCGAGACTTACTACCGGTGATGGATATACGCTAAGTACGCGCGCAGTATCATAACTCTTACAACCTCTAACTGTAGTACCGATAACGGAATATTGATTAGCCACTTTCACCACGATCTGTTGTGATGCCTGGCCAGTGCTCCAGAGGTAGCTTTCAAAGCCCGGACCTGCATTGAAGATGGCACTGTCGCCCACACAAAAATTGGTGTCCACTCCTAAATTGATCGGTGGCGATTTAAATACCGAGATGCGTACCGTATCAAAGGCAAAGCAACCTGCTGTTTTTTCAGCCTTCACGTAATAGGCGGTATCTACCAGGGGATTTACAATCACCTTTTGACCGGTAGTAGTATTGAGGTTGTAACTATTGCCCCAGGTGTAATTCATAAAACCAGCAGGTGCCGACAGATGGAGCGTATCGGTATTGCATTTGGTACGATCGGGACCGATAGATATGGGCACACTCTGTGAAAGAGTGACGACTAATGTATCTGACAAAATATTGTTGCAAGAATCAATCACCCGGACCCAGTACTTTCCAGCAGCGGATACCGCCAACACAGAATCAGTGCTTCCATCCTGCCATGCATACGAGTTGAATCCCGGACCTGCACGCAGGCGCACGATATTATTCGGACAAATGCTGGTATCGGGTCCGAGCTTTAATGGCGGTGTAGAAGAAGCTGCAGTGATAAGAATAGAATCTGCGATAGGTGTACAATTGAAAGGAAGCAAAGCCACAACTTTATAAGTGCCAAATGCAGGAAACTTGACAGTAACAGAAGTATCTGTTTGTTGAACAACGTTTACACCACCTCCAAAAGACCATTGAACGGGCTGCTCGCAGGCCTTATTGCGATGGAGTTTGTAAGTGTAAGTATCTGATAAATTGCATACGGACTTTTTTCCTGTAACCGCGAGAAAACTACATGAATCAACAAAGGTGGGGCAGTCATACCTGACCTGTGCCTGAGTAGACACAAGTTTAACGGTGGCGGGCGATGACTGTAAGCTCAGGGTGACATCCACAGGCCAGGTAAAAGGCAGTTCTATGATCTGTATTGGTTCCAGTTTTACAGGCGAGTCATACATGAAGCAGGTAATGGCTTCAGTACTGCCCGACGAGTCTATTCTCCTGAACATCATTTTATCACTGGCTGAAGCATAGGCTGGTACTGATTCTCCTCCTTCGTCGCCCAGGGCAACAAAAGACTCCTGGGGGCCCTTGGTGGCATAAAAGAGCCGCCCTTTGCCGTAGGCCCCATACCGGCGTACCCATTGGATCGTTGAGTCCGAATCCATTTTCATCACCAGGCTATGGTGTGCAAATCCTGGCTGTAAGGATAAGATTTGGGTGCCGGTTGTTAAAACGTAGAATTTATTATTGCTCAATGGAACGATGCTGGTACTGGTGACTCCCATCGGGATACTACCCGACACAAATCTTCTCGCTCTCTTAACAGCACCTGAAGAGAGGTCGGTGAAAAAAAAAGTATTCAGCGGGTTTATGCCGGTCATGCCACTCCCTATGGTATTGATCAACAGTTCG
This sequence comes from Chitinophagaceae bacterium, assembly GCA_041745695.1. GTDB lineage: Bacteria > Bacteroidota > Bacteroidia > Chitinophagales > Chitinophagaceae > Flavisolibacter. The sequence goes on from JBGTIL010000207.1 coordinate 3,191, forward strand.
TTCCCGTTCACCAGGTGTATGTCGCGAATGGATATTTCTCCGGTACTGACACTATATTTTCTTGTCCATTGAACCTGGCCACTACTGTAGTCAAGCTTGATCACTACAGACCCGGATTGTGTAATGCTATTGTTGATTTTTGGAAGATATCCTGCCACAAACAAGTTGTTGCCTTGCGCGACCGCCGAAATCACCCAGTTGCTGCTAAAAATCTGGTTATCCAACAGCCGGTTCCAGAGCATATTGCCGGATGCATCGATCCTGACTATAGCCAGGCCACCTGCTTTGGAATAAGCACCGATGAGTATCATCCCCCCGTCGTCCATTGCTTTCATAGACCATATGTGCAGTTTGTTTGTTCCATCAGTCGACAAATAAGTTTTGGACCAGACAGCATTGCCAGCTGCATCAAGTTTTATCACATAGCTGATCTGGTTCTGATCGAGCCCGGTAATCACAATGCCTCCATCAGTAGTAACCTTTGCCTGAACGATCTTGCCGGGATTAAAACCAATGCCCTGGGCGAAGCGGGTCCATTCAATACAACCAGACTCCTTAATTTTTATTAATAAACCCTTCTCTGGATATTGGGAAAAACTGTTGTTTTGAATGCTACCACTCAGGATGTAACCACCAGATGGAAATGCATCAAGACTGGTAGCATTTTGATTGACGTAAGGGAGTCCGTAAAAGCTTTTAATGTTTGTGCGGTCTGTGGGCTGGCTGCCTGGGCGGAAAATAAATATAGTGGCGGTATCTGTACAACTGCCGTTGTAAGCAACTAATTTGAGTGTATGTAGCCCTACGGTAAAAGTAAGATTCAGCGCCATGTTCACAGGATAAGCAATCCCATTTGAAATAAACCGGAAACTTGTGGCATTCGTGCTGACACTTGTAAAATAGATAATCATTGATTGTGATACAATGGTGTCCTTACCCGGATTGATGGCGGCTACAACCCGGCAAGGGTTGTTTTGTGCACGAAGTGCGTAGGAAGCAGTTGAGAGCAAAAAAAAGAAGATGAGTGCAAAGCGGAACAGCGCCTTCATAGGATAGTATTGGTCCGCTGAAAATATACAAATTTTATTAATATGGCGTGTCTGGAGAGAGCAAAGTCAACAGATCTACCTAAAATCTAATAGGCGTTATTAAAAACTAAATGACGGCTTTAAATTCGGAGGCTAAGATTGCGAAACTCAGAACGGGGGATTTGAACGAAGACAGATGTTTGGCAAGTGAATATAGAATCCATTAAATAAATGGATCGGTTGTCATCGTTTGTTTCGTGCTGTCACGTTTAAGCTGCCTACTTTTTCTTAAAC
>JBGTIL010000208.1:0-5182 GCA_041745695.1 Chitinophagaceae bacterium
TCGCACAATCCAGACCAACATAAGCACAGTAAAGATCTGTAACAAACTTTACCATGTTCTTAAAAGCCGCTCCACTTAAACCAAGATTGAAAGCAATCTTACGTGCCTGGTAGCCCTGGAGAAAACCTCCGGGGTGTACCCACTCCTTAAATATTTTATCGGGCGTATTATGTGCTACTTCTTCAATGTCCATCCCGCCTTCGGTACTGTACATCACAACGTTCTGTCCTTTAGCCCGATCGAGGAGAATCGACAAATAGAATTCTTCGCGCTTGCCCGGACCGTCATAATACATATCCTGGGCTACGTAGATTTTGTTTACCAGCTTGCCCGTTTCGCCTGTTTGAATAGTGACCAGCGTGCCGTTAAGGATCTTGCTGGAGAAGTCGGTAATATCATCTAATGACTTGGCCACTTTTACCCCGTTAATACCGGTTTCGCGGATCGTTCCCTTGCCACGGCCGCCTGCATGAATCTGGGCTTTCACAACAGCAAAAGAGCTTCCGTAGGTTGTTTTGATCTGACGGTAGGCATTCTCTGCTTCATTAACCGTGCTGGCAGCGAAGCCTTCCTGCACCGGTACGCCGTACTTTTTCAACAGTTCTTTTGCCTGGTATTCGTGCAAGTTCATGTATCAGAATTTTGCGGCGAAGATAAAGAGTAGTTTGGAGTTTTAGTTTTGAAGTTTGCCGGCCGGCTGGTCTTCCTAACCCGCATTTTTTTTAGGAGCATGCGCAGAGCGAAAGCCTGCCATCAATGCAAGGGGTTGTAGTTTATGGAGATGTTCTTAGTGACTTAAGGCAACTGAGCGGCTGCAGCAGCCTCTTCTCTTTTCTTACCTATGATACCGGCAAACCCGATACCATGTACAAAATGGTGGCCACCGGTTTCCGTAGTTACCGGAACCCTGTATTGCGTGGTTATATAAAGCGCGGCTTCATTAAAAATATTAAATTTCAATCCGCCACCCAGGGGAATGAAGGCGCCCTTTTTCTTGTTGAATGAGTTGAAGCCAACACCGGCAGAAAGATAAGGTGTGAAAGCAAACTGATCACTGAACATCTTGAGGTTTACAGAAGCATCCCCTTCCAGTAAAAATTCATCGCTGGTGTTTCCGCCAACAGAAGCTTTTGCAAAAGCCCCTAACAGTGTGGCTGCGAAATCGATATTATTCCTGAGCCCTTTAAAATAAGTGATACCAATGCCCGGAGACATCTCGCTGACCTTAGCAACCGTTTTGTTGTTTAATACAGAAACTAGTGAAGAACTGCGTATCCTTTCTGCAGTTGTAAAATCAACCAGTCCAAAACTGATGCCGAGCGCCGCAGGTCGTTTGTAATCCTGCGTTTGAGAGATGCTTTTATTATGAATTAGGAAAGAGCAGGAAAGCAGTAGTAAGAAACACTTCATGATCAGGAGTAAGGTTGATTTGAAGGAGCAAAAATAATAGCTCCCCGGTAATTAAGGTCAAATATTTATCCCTTGAAAGAATGCTTTTTACGCGTTTTAGCTTTTGCCAGTACTTCAACTTTTACCTGGGTGAGACCGCGCCCGGTGTATCCGAGCTGTTCTGCAGCGATTCTGCTCATATCAACCACACGCTTATTTTTTGGATGCAGGCGATCGTTCACTTCCACCACTACCGTCTTGTTATTTCTTAGGTTTGTTACCCTGATCCAGGTACCAAGCGGCAACCGGTTACACGCTGCGGTTAATTTCAAATGACTGTAAGTGGCTCCGGTGGCAGTAGGACGGCCAATGAATTTATCGGCGTAATAGCTGGCCGTACCGTATAAAACAATGGGTCGGTCGAGCCTGTCGATCTCCTCTGATCTGGATGGCTCCCGGAAATTGGCTGCTGTAATCTGGCCTGATATTGAGCTCCAGAAGCAAAGAAAAAGGAAAAACGTGCAAATCTTTTTCATGAGCTTTGTTTAGTTTCCTTCTCTAAAGAACGGATAATTCAGCGAAATACCGTTCTGAGACAGGCAAGCGGAATTTTTCGTTCTTGCTTTTAACACCCTCACATGATCAACAACCACCGTACATCTAAACCCTCGAGAAAGATTTTTGTTGTGTTGTGCATTCTCCTGTTTCCGGTGTTAGGTCATGCACAAGGTATAAAGGTAATCTCCAAAACTAAAGAGCACAGGCAACAAGTTTTTCTTGATAGTAATTTCCGAATGGTAGAATTACGTTCGCTCATTCCTGCACTTCTGTATGATCTGCGGTATGCTACTACGAATAATTTTTTACAGCAGCGTTTGTATCGTGGTGGATCGAAAACTTACTTAAGACTGCCCGCTGCCGTGGCCCTTTCAAAGGTAGAAGCCGCTTTGCGCCAGCACCACGTAAAATTAAAAGTGTATGACGCTTACCGTCCCTATAGCGTAACCGAAAAAATGTGGGCACAGATACAGGATGAACGCTACGTAGCAAATCCTGCTAAAGGTTCAGGTCATAACCGGGGTTTGTCGGTAGACATCACCCTTGTAGATGCAGCAACGGGAAACGAACTTGATATGGGAACCGGTTTCGACAATTTCAGCGATTCGGCACACCACGACAACAACCGGTTGCCGTTGCAGGTATTGCATAACAGGAGGTTGTTGTTAACCAGCATGGAAGCCGCAGGTTTTAAAGCTCTTGCTACCGAGTGGTGGCATTACAGCTGGCCCAATGACAGAAATTACAGCTTGCTCAATATCCAATTTAGTAAGCTGTAACCGGCGCCAAACCTGTGTTCCGGTAATAAGGGCTACCAGCAGTATCCATGCGGCGCGGGTTCTTAGCTATTGAACACTTTGTTTTGATGGTTGATGCTTTCCATGTGTACGGCATCAAAGTATTTGGTGATAAATTCCCGGGTCAGCTGGAACTTTTCTCCCTTCTTGCAGGCACGGTCTAATATTTCGTTCCAGCGCTTCGTTTGAAGAATGGTGATGTTGTTTTCTTTTTTGTACTGTCCTATCTGCTCAGCAACCTTCATCCGCTGTCCCAGCAACTGCATTAGTTCGTCGTCGAGGTTGTTGATCTGTTGGCGAAGTCTTTCAAGGGCTGCGTGAAGTTCATCAGAATCAACGTCTTCCTTTCTCCAGATAATATCGCCCAGTAGTTCACCAAGTTTCTCCGGGGTCACTTGTTGCTTGGCATCGCTCCAGGCGGTGTCCGGGTCAATGTGGCTTTCGATGATCAATCCGTCATAATCGAGATCAATGGCTTTTTGGGCTACTTCCAGTAATATGTCGCGCCTGCCGCAGATGTGAGAAGGATCGTTTAGAAGTAGCATATCCGGATTACGTCGTTTCATTTCAATAGCAAGGTGCCACATGGGTGCGTTGCGGTATTCGGTATTTCCATAAGAAGAAAAACCGCGGTGAATCAATCCGATCTGGGTGATACCGGCCTTTGCCACTCTTTCTACCGCTCCAATCCATAGCTCAAGATCCGGATTTATGGGATTTTTGATCAGCACCGGCACGTTTGCACCGCGAAGTGCATCTGCTATTTCCTGCACACTAAAGGGATTGACTGTGGTGCGGGCGCCTATCCACAATACGTCTACATCAAAATGGAGGGCATCTTCCACCTGCTTGGCAGTAGCCACTTCAATAGCAACGGGAAGTCCTGTAGCTTTTTTGGCTGCCTGCAACCAGGGCAGTCCTTTGGTGCCTACACCTTCAAAGCTCCCGGGGCGGGTTCTGGGTTTCCAGATGCCAGCGCGCAGCATGTCTACCTTACCGGTTTGGGCTAGCCTGGTAGCAGTTTCCATAACTTGTTGCTCGGTTTCTGCACTGCAGGGACCAGAGATTATTAACGGTCGCTTGTTCCATGTTTGCTGAACGGTTTCTTTAGTTACGCTTTCAAGTGTTTGCATGTGAGGCTTTTTAGTTTGGCAGTGACCGGGTTCTACAACAATACGATGCAAGTATCATTGCCGGTTTACTACTCTATTTGATAATTCTGTTTATTTTATTTGCATCTGTGATCAACTCTTCGAGATAGGTATAATTTTCTTTTTCCAGACAGGCTTTGAATTTTTTCAATTGGTGTATGTGTTCGTTAAGAACATCAAGCACATTATCCCGATTTTGCATAAAGATAGGAACCCAGGTAGCAGCATTGCTTTTTGCCAGCCGCACCGTGCTTTCAAATCCTCCGCTAGCCAGTTCAAAAATCGCATTTTCTTCCTTCTCTTTTTCAAGTACGGTGTTGGCTAAAGCAAAAGAAGTGATGTGCGAAATGTGGCTTACATAGGCAACATGAATGTCGTGCTCAGCAGCATCCATGTACACCAGGTGCATCTGCAAATATTTATAGAATTCCTGAACCTGCAGTAAAGCATCGGCATCACAATTCTCCCTGTTACAAATTACAGCCGCTTTATCCCTGAAGGCCTCACCTGAAGCTGCCCTCGGACCGCTGTACTCTGTTCCCCACATGGGGTGCGTGGGTACAAATCTTTTATTATTAGGATGGTTTCGTATGCACTCAATTACTCCAAGTTTGATGGAACTTACGTCCATCACCACCTGTTTGCTTACATTGTCTAAAATGCGGGGCAGCAAGTTTTCCACCGCATTTACGGGTACAGAAAGCACGATGAAGTCGGAACGCTCAATCGCCTCCTCCAAATCACACACTTCATCTACCAGCCCCAGAGAAAGTGCTGTTGCGGCATGATCGGGGCGTAATTCCACTCCAATCACATGCTGCGCAAATCCACTGCTCTTAGCAACAAGCGCCATGGACCCTCCTATTAAACCGGTACCGACAACTGTAACAATCATGATCTGATTTTAGATATACGTTCTATTGCCTCAGCAATCAAATCGGCTGTGCTGCATAAACTTATACGTATAAAGCCCATTCCTGCAGACCCGAAGATGCCGCCCGGTGTTATAAATACCCCCGCTTCCTGCAGTATCCTGTCACTTAAATCAAATCCGGTAGCCACGTGGGAAGGAAGTTTAGCCCACACAAAAAGCCCGGTTTGCTCTTTGGTATAACTACACTGCAAAAGGTCGAGCAGCACAAATACCTTCTCTCTCCTTTCGCGGTAAGTGCTGTTGAGCGCCTGGTGCCATTCTTCTCCAAGGGTTAGTGCCTGGGCTGCGGCCAGTTGCGCCGGCAAAAACATACCACTGTCCATATTACTTTTAAACCGAAGCACCTCGGTTAT
>JBGTIL010000209.1:0-2483 GCA_041745695.1 Chitinophagaceae bacterium
TTGAACTGACGCCTGACGGTAAAAATCTTATCGTTGTTATCTCTAGCCCAGGTAAGCTGTACAAAATAAACACATCCAGCAAAGCCATTTCTGAGATCGTTTTAAATACCCCGGTAACCTCAGGCGACGGGCTATTGCTCAATGGCAATACCTTATATGTATCACGCAATGCGACTGGCCAAATTTTCCCGGTGGTCTTAAATAGTGAAGCTAGCCAGGGTACAGTGGGGTCAGGCTTTGGCACCAACCTACTTTTCAATACTACGATGGCAAAGGCAGGTCCTTACCTGTTGGTAGTGAACGGGCAGCTGAACCGGCGACCAACCCCTGCGGGTCCTGCCAGTACACCTCCCGTACTCCCTTTTACTGTTTCGCGTATTAGTATTCCTTAAAAATAGAAGCGGTCATCTCATGCAGCTCTATCAGGCTTGACGCAGAGTCGGATTAACATAGAAATTGCTGGTGGCATCAGAGAGGGTGCATCTTACCCGACGATGATGCATTAGCAAGCGCCTAATTTAATTGGAAAACGAATACACATATTCCATCCGCCCGAGCTGCTTCCTCTTGTCGTCTTTGCTGTACACAGCTTCCTTAGTCTTGAGCCCATTGGTATCGTACTGGTAACGCCAGATGAGATAGTCTGAGTTGTTGCTGGGTACCGTGATCTTTTGGATAACCTGATTAGCGGCAGAATACTCAAACATGTACTCAGGAAGTAAGCGCCCGGCCTTGTTGCTGTACCTGACGATGTCCGTCAGCCGGTTCTTATCATCATAATAATAGTATACCGGTTCTGTGCGCACGCCTTTGCGAGTACCTGTTTCTTCAGTTATATTGCCTGCCTCGTCCGATTTGAACTGGACGATAGTTGTATCAGTTTTGTTTTTGATGCGTAGCATGCGTACCGGTTTCGCTCCTTCATAGAACCAGAGGTGGTCTTCTGCAAGGGCAAACAAACCTGAGGCATCGGAAGAACTGCTGTGTACCTGAAGCAAGTTGCCCGCCTCATTGTAAGTGTAGGTAGATGATGCTACGAGTGAGGTGCTGCTATCGACTGTTCTAATCACCTGTCCCTTGTTATTGAGGTAGGTGATGAGTTGCGATCCGTCGTCATCGCCTGTACGTGTAATGGTTTTTAATAAACCTGGAAGAAATACCTGCTCTACGCGAAAGGCTTCATTCCTCGTACCGTCTGCATCGTAACTGTTGAGTAACACGCGCTGCACTTTTGCTGTTCCATACTGACGTATGAGTTCGGCCGTTTCCCTCGTACCCATGATGTCTTTATAATAGTACTGGGCTTGCGAACTGCCTGTATAAAGAAGCACACAGGCAAGCAGGAGTGTTTTCATAAGTAGAAGGTTCAGTTTTCAAATTTAATACTCCTAACCGTGACATGGCCTTCCTAATTACCCTGTACCGTGATAAGTAAGTATTTTTAAGAAAAATTTTGCGTGTCTCACCAGCCAGAACGAACGGAAAAAGACTGTCTTAATTGCGGGGTAATTGTTGAAGGGCGGTTCTGCCAAAACTGCGGACAAGAGAATAGTATCACCAAGCAAAGCGCGGGAGCGCTGATCAAACACTTTATCTACGACATTTTTCATTTTGATGGAAAATTCTTCGACACGCTAAAGCCGCTCCTTGTAAAACCCGGCTTTGTGCCCGCTGCATACACCGGGGGAAAAAGACTCTCCTACCTCGATCCCATCCGCATGTATCTGTTTACGTCTGCGGTGTTTTTCATCATTTTTTTTTCAGTTAAAAAACTTGATTTCCAGGACAGCGATTTTGGCAGCCGGCTCACGCCTGCAGAAAGGGCCGCCATTGCTATGGAAGTTAATGCGCGGCTGCTTCGCGGTGACAGTGATAGCCTTCGGCTAAAAGCGCAGTTAAATACTTTGCTCGATTCAACAAGGATGGTAACTATTGAAGATCTGGAGCCGAAAGCCGCAGACTCTGCGCTTCTGTTTCGGGGGAAAGCTTATACTATTAACAGTAAAATTGATTCAACGCTCCTGGAAGACGACGAGAAGAATGCCAGCGGAAATTGGTTTCAACGCAAAATGATGAACCGGATCAGAACGGTGAAAAAAAAATTCGCCAGTGAGAAGGGACAAGGCATTGCTACCCTGCTGGAAAAGTTTGTGCAGCGAGCCCCTTACATTCTCTTTGTGTCACTTCCAGTTTTTGCGCTGATCTTAAAATTGCTGTACATACGCCGAAGACAATTTTTCTACTCAGATCATCTTGTATTCACCCTGTACCATTACATCTTCAGCTTTTTGATCTTACTGATGATGTTTGGAGTGGGTGCATTAAATAACTGGCTTGATTGGGCAATTTTCGACTGGTTGCTATTTTTCCTGGTTGTGGCCGCAGTGTTATACCTGTACAAGGGCATGCGCCGTTTTTATGGGCAGGGGAGGGGTAAGACACTGGTAAAGTTCTTCCTGTTAAATGTGCTCGGTTTTGTCTCC
>JBGTIL010000210.1:0-3059 GCA_041745695.1 Chitinophagaceae bacterium
TTAAAATGCCCCTTCCACGATGACAGCACGCCGAGCATGCAATTGTACTACAAAACCCAGACAGCGTTTTGTTTCAGCAGCAATTGTAAGGTAAACGGCAAAGCGGTAGACGTGATAGATTTTATCCTTTACAAAGAAGGCTTCGACAAGCTCAGCCCTAAAGACGCAAAACACGAAGCCATCAAAAAAGCCATTGAAATTATAGGCGGAGAAACCACGCCCTCGAAATCCACGACCACCCAAGCAATCGCCGGTGCCGAAAGAGCTATGTTCTTAGAGCGAATGTTTACCTACTTTAAAAATGCGATACACAACAGTCCGCCGGCCAAAGAATACCTGAAAAAACGAGGATTGGACTTTAAGAAAACCGAAGTAGGCTATAATGGCGGTCAGTTCCACCACGGCACACGGAAAGATGAAGGCCTGATAAAAGAATGTTTAGCATACGGCTTACTGCTTGACCTGGGGATGAAGGCAAGGACGGGCGACACCGCTTACAAACCTTTCGGCAAATGGTGCATCTGCTTTGCATTGCGAAACCCCGAAAACCAGATTACAGGCCTCTATTTCAGGAGCATACTGGCAGGCAAAGAGCAACGCCATTTTTATATGCGTGACCGGAGCGGGCTATATCCAAGCTACCCCAAAGCAGGAACAAAAAAACTAATCCTTACGGAAAGCATCATTGATGCAGCCTCCTTATCCGAACAGGAAGCCATCAAAAACGCTTACGAGATATTGAGTTTATACGGCACAAACGGCCTTACCGAAGAACACCAAAAAGCAATCAGAGAATGGATAGTTCCCTCCCTTTCGGGGAGGGTTAGGGAGGGGCTTGAGATTGTTTTTTTCTTAAACGGCGATGAGCCCGGGCAAAAAGCAGTAGCCAAATACGCCCCGATGTTGAAAGCTGAATATCCGAACCTGAAAATAACGAACATAGAATTACCGCAAGATGAAGATGTAAACAGCCTGATACAAGGGCACAGCCCGGATATCCTGACCCATTTACTCAGCACAAGAAAAGAATACACCTTTTTTCTTTCATCTGAAAACCCGGTTGAAAAAGAAGAAAGTGCCAGCGTTGAAATCCTTATAAATCCGGAAACCGAACCAGCGCAACAGCCAACAACGGGACTAAATACTACCAATCCTTTTAATCTGAAATATCAGGGCAAAGAAGCAGCTTATCAAATTAAAGGCTTTAGAACCGACCAAATGGACAGCTTGAAAATAACCCTTCAGATACAAATCCAATGAGCAGCATCACCTTGAAACTGGACCTGTACGAATACAAGCAGGTAGAAAGCACCTGTAAACTGATAGCTGAAAAACTGGGCTTACAAAAAGAGGTAATAGAAGCAGATTTATTGCAACTGACCAGCCTTTTAGAACATTATAAAGACAAAAAGCAGCATCAGGCGCAAGGCAGACAAGAAAGTAAAATACAAGTTCCGGCAGCCACCGTGAGCAAGTGCCTTGAGTTTCTAAAGCAGGAAAACCTAATCAAAAGAATAAACGAGCTCATTGGAAAAAGCGGCGTAGTAGGCGAAGAGACCAACCGTATTTTATTGTTCATCATTGCCAGTAGTTACAAAATGCCCGATACGTTACACGGATTGATACAAGGCAGCAGCGGAAGCGGAAAAACAAGGCTGTTAAAGGTTATCAGCCATTTGATGCCTGATGAAGAAGTAAAGCGGTACACGAGGGTTACCGATAACAGCTTTTATAATCAGGACGAATACTTTTTTGTAAATAAGCTGCTTTGCTTTGAAGATTTGGACGGTTTGAAAGAAGATGCGCAGCTTGCCGTGAGGGAACTGCAGAGCAATGAAATACTGATTACATCCACCAGCATCAAAGACCCGAACGGCAGTATCAGAGGGGGCGAACGGACGGTAAGAGGCCCGATAGCTTCGCTATCCTGCACCACCAAAGGAGAAGTATATGAAGATAACGTAAGCAGGAGTTTTTTGATAGCGGTGGACGAAAGCAGGGAACAGACACAAAAAATAATCCAGTATCAAAATGAATTATCGGCAGGGCTGACCGACAAAGACGAACAAAAAAAGATAAGCCAGTTCGTACAGAACTGCATCCGCTTATTAAAACCTTACGAAGTGATAAATCTGTATGCGAACAAAATAAAATTGCCCGAAGAAGCCCATAAAATAAGGCGTTTAAATGAGTTGTACCAAAGCTTTGTAAAGCAAATAACCCTGCTCAACCAATACCGGCGAAAGCAAGATAAACAAGGGAGATTATTGAGCGAAAAAGAAGACCTGCAAATAGCGTGTGAGATATTGTTTGAAAGTATTTTATTGAAAGTTGATGAACTGGACGGCAGTTTAAGACAGATTTTTGAAAAGCTGAAAACCTTTGTAGAAAAGAAAAACAGGGATTACGAGTTTAACCGTTTCGAAGTTCGGGAAGCCACAGGAGTAAGCAAGACCCAGCAGCATTATTACATACAAAAATTAGTGAACCTGGAATACTTAAAACAGAACGGCTTTGCCAACAGGGGCTTTACCTACAAAATAGTTTATTGGGATAATATAGCAGGGCTCAGGGCTAAAATAAAAGACAATCTGAACAACCAATTAAATGAATTATGATAGTACAAGCGAACGCCACAGAACACCAGCCGAACGCCAGAATATCAGTCAAAAAACTTATAACCAATAACTTACAACTTATAGCCGTTCCAGCGTTCACCGTTCTAAAAAGTGTGCATATATGGGCAGACCGTCAAACATCATAGTCGTAAGCGAAGACTACCGGAAATTAGCAGAAAGCTTTTACCACTATCAAAAAAGATTAGGCTACAATCCCAAAAGCTACCAATCAAAATTCAATTACCTCAACGAGTTTCTGCAATGGCTGGAAGAGCAGGGAAAGTTAGAAATAACAGAAATCAAAGCCTTAGAAATAAACCAATATTATAACTACATCAGTTCCAGGCCCAGTAAAAAAGATGGCGGGGCATTGAGCCAAAAAACAACGCATAGCCATATGCGGATAATCAGGGACTTATTTGAAATGCTTCTGCAGGAAAG
>JBGTIL010000211.1:0-4090 GCA_041745695.1 Chitinophagaceae bacterium
TTGGGGCGGCGTGAATTACTATACCGGCAAGCTTTTCAATATGGAAAACATTACGCGGGCCGCTCATGAGGCAGGTGCATTGGTTGGCTTCGATCTTGCGCATGCCGCAGGGAATGTGGCGTTGCAACTGCATGAGTGGGACGTTGATTTCGCTGCCTGGTGTAACTACAAATACCTCAATGCCGGACCAGGCGCAGTAGCTGCTGCGTTTGTGCATGAACGTTACCACCAGGATACAACATTGCAGCGCATGGCGGGCTGGTGGGGTTACCAAAAAGACACCCGTTTTAAAATGCAAAAAGGCTTTGTCCCGGTGCAAACTGCAGAAGGCTGGGGATTAAGTACGCCCTCGCCGCTACTTTTCGCTGCCCTGGCTGCCTCCCTCGAAATTTTTGATCACGTAAGCATGGAGGCCGTTGCAACAAAGGGACAAGAGATGAGTGATTACCTGATGTCTTTAATTGACGGCATCAATACCAGGGCAGGGAGGTCCATCATTCAGGTGTTGACACCACAGGAAGTGGAATCCCACGGATGCCAGGTGTCCATGCTGTTGCCGCAAGGCGGTTTGAAAGTTTTCGAATACCTTTCTCAGGCGGGGATTTACGCCGACTGGCGCGAGCCTGACGTTATCAGGGTAGCCCCTGTGCCGCTATACAATACCTTCGAAGAAATCTGGCTGCTGGCGCAGGCCCTCGAAGAAGCCTGTAAAAAACACCTACTATGACAAGAGCGCAACTGGTAGCAAACATCTTCGCCAAAAGGTCTTACCTCTGTGTTGGGCTCGATACAGATTCAACGAAGCTCCCAGATCACCTCCGGGAGCAGCCGAACGCCATCTTTCAATTTAATAAGGCCATCATCGATGCTACGAAAGATCATTGCGTGGCTTACAAGATCAACACTGCCTTCTACGAGGCCGCAGGAGTGAAAGGCTGGGAAGCAATGGAACAAACGGCTGACTACATTCCCGCCACCCATTTTAAGATTGCAGATGCTAAACGGGGAGATATCGGCAACACTGCCAGTCAGTATGCAAAAGCGTTTTTTGAAACGATGCAATTTGATGCCCTCACGGTGGCGCCCTATATGGGTGCTGACAGTGTGCGGCCTTTTTTAGAGTACACGGATAAGTGGACCATATTGCTTGGGCTTACATCCAATAAAGGTGCAGAAGATTTTGAGTTGCAAAAGATTTCCCGTTCTGCCGGAGGCCACACCGGCGCCACTGTTGCGGCAGTGGAGGAAGAGTTTTTATATGAACGGGTTATCAAAAAAGGACTGGATTGGGGAACCGACAAGAACCTTATGTTCGTGATTGGTGCTACACAACAGGACGCTATTTTCAGAATCCGGTCCATAGCACCTAACCATTTTTTCCTGGTGCCGGGCGTGGGTGCGCAGGGGGGTAGCCTGAAAGAAATTTCTCAGTCGGCTTTACTTCCGGATGGGGGATTACTTGTGAATGCAAGCAGGTCTGTCATTTATGCCGGGGAGGGGGAAGACTTTGCCGTGGAAGCCGCAGCTATTGCGCACCAGTATGCCTACGAAATGGACCTGTACTTGTAGCTGTATGCAACCGGCAGGATGGATGATCCTGCATTAACATGCCCCGAAACATAAAATCATTGCAACGCGTCGGACCCCGTTGTGAATTAATTTATCTTCAATGCTACATCTAACAGTGGCTTCATGAATAAAGTTATTTTCCTCTCTATGCTGCTTCTCTGCCAATTGCCAGGTGAGGCACAATCCATACCTGCAAAAGCAAATTACAATCTCGCTGCGCGGTTCTCCTCCAAAAAGCTTGACAAAATGGTGTTCAGCACTACCGTTGATGCGCACTGGTTAAAAAATTCGGACCGGTTCTGGTACGTTTATGAAACGCCAGCGGGGCGGTCCTGGTACATTGTTGATGCAGCGAAGGCGCAAAAGAAACCCCTGTTTGATGCTGCAAAACTGGCTGCGCAGCTAACCACCATCGTGAAAGATCCAATGGATGCACAGCACCTAGGCATCGACAGCATGCGGTTTGTTCGAAATGAAGACTGGATCCAGTTTGAAGTTTTAAGTACACAGGAAATTGAAGTGAAAGACTCTACTGCAAAAAAAGGAGCGCCACCAAAAAAGGAAAAAAAGAAATATTTTTTTGAGTATAACCTTGCAACCGAACAACTGGTAGAACTGACGAATTTTAAAAAGAATGCAAGAAATCCCCGGTGGGCTTCTATTTCTCCTGATGGAAAACTGATTCTGTTTGCCCGAGATTACAACCTGTACTGGATGGACAGAGCGAACTATGAAAAAGCCATCAAGAATGAAGAAGACAGCAGCATTGCAGAAACCAAAATAACCAGCGATGGCGTTGAGTTTTTTGAGTACGGATTCGTGCAAAATGAAACCAATGTAGAGAAGGAAAAAAATAAGAACAAACGCAAGTCAGTTTTCGCCTACTGGTCTCCCGACTCTAAACATTTTGTAATTCAACGCAACGATAATCGCGCTGTGAAAGACCTCTGGGTGATCAACAGCATAGCTGAGCCCCGCCCAACAATTGAAACTTATAAGTACGGGATGCCCGGTGAGAAAGAAGTTGCTGTAAGCCACGTGCTGCTTTTTGATGCAGGCACAAAAACGAAAAAAGAACTTGATATAAAGCAGTTTAAAGACCAGGCTATATCTATCTGGACCCAGCCTGCCAAACAAAATACGCGCGACGATGACTGGCGCCCAACTGTGTGGCAGGGAACGAGCGGTAAGTTTTATTTTAATCGTACCAGCCGCGACCTCAAGCGCATCCATGTTTGTGAGGTAGATATTGCCACTGGCAGTGTGAAGCAGTTAATAGACGAAAACATGAACACCTACGTGGAATTACGAAGACTGGGTGTAGTTAATGGGGGAACAGAGCTGATTCATTGGAGCGAAAGAGACGGTTGGGGACATTTTTATTTGTACGATGGTACCGGTAAATTAAAGAACCGGATAACATCAGGCGCCTTTCACGCAGAGGAGATAATAGGTATTGATGAAAAAGCCGGTCTCCTTTATTTTACAGCCAACGGACGCGAAGCAGGAGAGGATCCCTACTATGAACATCTTTACCGCGTGAAATTTGATGGTACAGGACTGCGTTTACTGAATGGAGGTAATTATGATAATACGGTTAGCCTGAGCGACAATCAGAAATACTTCGTGAGCAATTATTCGCGTGTAAATACCACGCCTGCATCCGCATTGTATTCCGCCGACGGTACAAAACTGCTACAGCTTCAAACCGCCGACCTTTCCTCCTTACTGGCTGCAGGATACCGTTTTCCTGAGCCCTTCCAGGTAAAAGCCGACGATGGGATCACAGATTTGTATGGGGTGTTGTACAAGCCTTACGATTTCGACTCTACCAAAAAGTATCCCGTGATCACCTATGTCTATCCAGGTCCACAAACGGAGGCAGTGAACAAGGGTTTTGCCAAAGGCTTTGATCGCATAGACCGATTGGCTCAGGTAGGCTTTATCGTTGTCACAGTAGGTAATGGATCAATTACCGGCGCTGTGATATCTTGTACATGAATTGTTTGGGACGCATTTGAGATATTCCCACAAGCATCTGTTGCGGTCCATGTTCGTGTTATACTGTATTCTCCGGAACAATCGCCATTGGTAGTTGCATCAACAAACGTCAATGTAAATGCACTGCCACAAATATCCGTTGCGGTTGCAGTTGCAAAAACAGGGGTCGCAGGACAATTAATTGTTGTCGCACCCGGCAATGGATCTATCACAGGGGCTGTGATATCCTGAACATGTATTGTCTGAGATGCATTGGAAACATTTCCACACGCATCTGTAGCGGTCCACGTTCGTGTTACACTATATTCTCCGGCACAATCTCCATTGGTAGTTGCATCAACAAACGTCAATGTTAAGGCACTGCCACATATATCCGTTGCGGTTGCAGTCGCAAACACAGGGGTTGCAGGACAATTAATTGTAGTCACTGCAGGTAATGGATCAATCACTGGAGCTGTGACATCCTGAACATGTATTGTTTGAGATGCATTGGAAACATTTCCACACGCATCTGTAGCGG
>JBGTIL010000212.1:0-6184 GCA_041745695.1 Chitinophagaceae bacterium
GCGGTTTTGCTGAAGTGATTCCAATGATTTTTGTGCTTCAATTAATTGCTGCTTTTTAATTTGCATTACCAGATTATGCATCATACTTTCGTGTCTGGTACGGAGAAGGGATACGGCTTCATTGTCCTTTTTCTCAATGGCAGAAAGCATAGCCCCGCCAAGGGACTTTAGTTCGTTGCAAAGTTCCAGCGATTTCTGTAGAAGATAATAAAAGCGGTAGTTGGGCATGGTGGTATTCAGGTCGTTCACTACACTGGAAATGTTTAATCCTTGTGCCGCGGCTTTTACCAATAATCCAGGGTCAATAGGCGGTTCAAACAATGGCAGCATGCGGAATACACCTTCAATATCCTGGCAATGCCTTATTTTAAACAGTCGGTCAGCCAGGGTATCCCAATAACCCTGTAGCTTTGGATTTCTGGGAATGCAGAAATACAAAGCGCCGGCAGATCCAAAAAGATCAACCGTTGGCGTTGCTGCCATATTTTTTACCAAAGTATTGGCCGGCCCTATCCTATTAATAGCAGTAACCTCCAACTCATTCATGGCATTGCTGAAGGCGTCCCATTTGTCCAGCAGAGAAATATAGGTTTGAGGTTTGCTGCCATTGGATGGGGGAATCATCATTGGCCTGGGTCCTAAAATATGCCCTGCTAATACATAGAGTTGTGTTGCCTGATTGATGCTTTCAATGGTATCCTGCCGGAACAGATAATCTCCCCAGTCCAGGATATTGTCAATGTATTTCATCACCACCCATTTCATATAGGCTACCGGCCGGCGGCGGGCTACCAGGTGGGGCTTAAAAGGGTTGTTGCGCCATTCACTGACGGATCCACCAGACGTATTGCCTTTCAGGTCTTTAAAGATATGTTCCAGAATATTTTTGCTGTACATATCCTTAAACGGGGCAAACTGCCAGAAACGCTGATCATCTTTCCCATCCGCCAGGGGGTTAAAAACATAGTGGAACCATTTCATCGATTCTTCGTATTGATGCGCATTGCTTAATACATCGGCAATCATAATGGGGGTATGAAAAAACAGTTCCCAGTTATAAAGGGAATAAGGACGCTTAAGTTCGTGGTAAATGGCTGGGGTCTGTGGATTTTGATCATCATCATATCCTCCGAATACATCATTCCTATCCGGGTTGTGGTCTTCACCTTCTACCGGATATTTAAAAAATGCATCTAACCGTTGAGCACCTGTTAAACCGACCAGCTTGCGAATGTCCCGGTAATGGAAATTGATAGCGGTCGTAGCGCTGAAATACATGGTTTTTGTTACATCCCCAAACCTGAAATCCTCGTTGGGATAGTTTACTTGCAAGGCCCTGATCCCGCCACCGGCATGATGAAATCGTTCTACAGAAATTAGGTTGTTCATAGGATAGTTCCGGACAATGTCGGTTACGATGTTAGATCCGTCAAATTCAAAGATCCCGATCTGGGATGCTTTATTATCGTAGTATACCTTTATCGCTACTGCCGCAGAATCAACTAGCGATACAAATTCGTACTTGGAAATATCCAGAGCCGTTGGAGGGGCTGTGAGGTTTTGCATTGATGCAACTGCCGGGTTAACCAGAATCTCGGCTTCGGCATCTTCTACATTGGCCTTGGCCTCTATTTCCTTGTCCCAGGCCTCCTTATAGGTATCCGATGCCAGTTGTTCCTCGGCAACCAGGGTTTCAAATTGGGACCATTCTGCATCCGAACCGTGACCGGGGCTTTCAATTTGCTTCCTTAGGTCATTCATTTCGCCTCGTTTGGCCAACCACCGCTCTCTTTTTCTCCATGCCCTTCGATATTTGAGCTCATAGTCTCGCCTGGCAGCATCATATTTACCGATTACTTTGGACGCAGCGTTAAATATTTCCCAGAACCATTCGGTATCAGGGAGGTGATATACAGAGCTTTTACTGAGTTGCTTTTGGGTCCATTTGCCATTCCGGTATTCACTCCAGGCCATCTTGATCTCCCAGTATTCTATAGGGTTTGATTGTTGGGTTGTATCCTCAGAAATGTCTATTATAGTCTGGGAGGCATTATTTTCATTGGCTTTTGTTTTACGTATGATTTGTGGAAAGAAGATGAATAGCCTGTTGTTCCATAAGGTTGGCGTCAGATAACTACCGCTCCCGAGAACCCTTTTAAACGACGGGTTTAATCTATATATACTCAGGGCTTTTCCATTAATATTAATACCATCCTTACTTACCTGGGCTGTAACTTCAAGGTCATAGGTTGGAATATCCAGTTGCATCTTTTCCCACGGATACCAGTTCATTTCATCCAGGGCGAGGTAACGGTAGTAAAAAAAATACGGAGCATTTCGGGTTCGGGAGAATACATGGAGCTTACTTCCCTTGTCCCAGAAAGCTTGCTTCTTTTCACCTTGTATGTATAGTCCCACAACCTCCATATTAGCTACTTCATCCACTTTATACAGGTAGGTTTTCAGGGCATCTTCTACGTCTTGTTTCGTAATGTCCTTTTGCAACAGTTCACTTTCCAGTTCTTTAAAGAAGGGGCTTTTATCATCCCGTAGGTTACTCTCGATCCAGTTTTCAGGATATAGGAAAACTTTCCTGTTGGCTTCCCACACCCGGTAGCGTTCCATCCATTCCCAGCGACTGCGGTCAAGCCGGTTGGGTGCAATACCCTCTTCAAGTCCCAGGAAACAACGCTGAATAAACAACTGTACCGAAGATATAGCTTGTTTGATGCGGGAGGTTTCCATACAGGTATCCATCTCTACATCGATCAGAAAATGTTCAAATAAGCCATCGGCATCGATGACATGGGCATCTTTGAGTTCTTTTTGTTGCAACAGATAGGCAATCAAGGCGTTTTTTTGATTGGTGCGCAGGAGGTCGTTCAAAGGTTTTACTACCTTTTCCCAGTCAGTTTGATCGTATTGGGCCCGAATAGCTTTTTGGATACTGTCGGCTATATCTTTGCTTTTCACAAAACCCGATGTGGGCAAAGCCCATTCAAATAATGTCTTACTATCCATGCCCGTTTTCATAGCCACAGAAATTGCCTGTTGCAGCTTTAAAAGGCTTTTTTCATTTTTGAAATCCTTTTTGCTCAAATTGAAATGCCAGGGTGATGATGGTGTAGGTGGTAAAATAAGATTATCAATAATATCTTTTTTCCAAAGCGTGAGTTCGGCTATCTTTTGGCTCAAATCTGTTTCGGGGGTGGATGTGTCATGTATCCACTTCCAGAATTCCAGTATGTTGGTTTTAGGCTGGGGCAGAGCGGTACGCAAACGCGTGTAGGCCTCCATCCTCAACCAATGGTTAAGCGTTAGTTCATTGAAATTCAAATTATCAAAATCCGCTTTGTTTATATACAAAAACCTGATTTCATCCGAACTTAATGCAAAGGCAGGTATAAGCAAAGCAGTCTTTTGTAAGGCGATCAGGGCTGTTTCACACTGTTTGGAAGCAAAGTCGGGTATTAGTGCAGCGGATGGAACAGGAGCAATAGATGAAGCAGGCATCTTCCAGAAAAGGTTTTGAAGGGGTATATCTACGGTTTTAAGCTGGTATAATCTACCTGCCTTTAACCTTACCTCGGTACTCCACCATTCATTTGTTGGGTCTTCCTGAACCGTAAAATTCAAGGCAACACCATCCAGGTTGACATCAGGATTTGTTTCGCTATTGCTCACAATAAAGGTGTAGACAGCTTCAGTGGCAGGTATCAGGTATCCCTCCCAGCTGCTTTCAGCCGGCTTGCTGCTTTCTTTTATTTTTTCAAAGAGGTTATAAATGGGCGCAGCCGAAGTACCTGAGGTAAGTATTTCCGATATAAGGACATCCGTAATTTCCACTCCCAATCCTGTAAATCCGGAAAGTGTATCTACAACAAACCGGCGGGATAATTCCTTTCGCAAATAAGGCAAATAGATCTTCAGAAATGCCATTCTTTTCTTTGAAGCTGTATTGGGATCTTCCTGGCCTGGCGCGATTTTATTCGCAGGAATACTTACATCACCTATTTGGATTGCTGCTTTTAATTGAGCTTTTACAGTGGCGTCTGTACCTGTTTTTTCATTTTCAAATATTCCTGATAATAGTTCCTTAAATAGCTTGTCCTGTTGCTTTTCTATGCGTGCCAGCGCGGCATTCCAACTCCCATTATTACTACTGAAGGCTTTGTAATCATCACTTTCAAATTCTGTCAGAATCCCGGTAATCTGAATAAAACCCATTGTTTTATTGTACTTAAGCTTCTTTCGGAGGGTTTGGGTATCTGGTATAGAAATGACAAGGTTCTTAGGGGCGTTGGTTGTGTATTCAGTGGTGCCTTCCAGCAAACCGATAATTTTTTCAACCGTGCCCGGGTCCATTAACTGGCTGGCTTTCGTCCTTACCAGCTCATTAGAGGACTGTTCGCGGATGTTTATTTGTTGGAGGTCGTGATCCGTAATGGTTACGTCCGCCTTCAGATCCTGATGTAGCTGATCGATGGTATTAAGACCATCATATAAGGTTTTGGTTACCTGTAGCATGGATTTTTTGGAAGGTGTAAATGGTTTTCTATCATCATCGGAATCACGAATGATAAAATTCAGCTGTTGAGGAGTAAAACCTGCGTTTTCTATTGCCGTCCATGTTTCAAGGAAGTGTAATGTTTCATCCGCATGCGAGAAAGGATTGCTAAAAAGGGGTAAAACATGAATGAAGTCAGGGATCCTAAAACCTACCACTTTTGATAATAACCGGTACCGATATAAGGTTGAAAGGTTGGTGATGGTTAGTTCATCCGGCATTGAAATGAACGTCCGGATGGATGCAATATCATCTGCAGATAAGTTCAGTGCTGCCATGACAGACGGCAGGTGTTCTGATATTTTTTGGGAAGCACCTGCTAAATAAGCGCCGGTATGATCGGCCTTAAAAACATCATCCATTGCCAGTAAATTATGGCTCAGAAATAAACGGTGGTATAAGGCATTGTCTCCCGAGGTGCTGATATCACCCCAAAAACAAAGCAATTGTGTAAGTTCAAGGCCTGTTAAGCTAATGATCCTTTTTACTGCTGCCAATTGGTGTATCAATGCAGGGGTTATATTTCCATTGCCCAAAGCTATGATAGCTTTATCGGTTTCATCCATGGTAAAGTCCAGCTTGCGCCATAACCTGATAAAGCGGTGGATTTTATCGTATCTGCTTTCAGCCAGTTGAGAGGTCCCCACGATCAACCGGACTTCATCCAGATTACAGGTACCGGTATTGGTCAGCGCAACGGGACCTCCGACAATGCTGATCCCGCCAGGAGTGGCCGGAGGATTTATATGGTGAGTTTTCAGTAATGAAGTCAGGTCCTCGTACGTTATGCCTGATCGGGATAAAAATTGCGCTTTTACAAAGGTTAGACCAACTTTCTTGCTTTCATCCATGCTTAATAGATCTGCAATTTTATCATAGCCGTAGTATTTTTCTAAAGGAATTATACCGATCTTATTTTGATACTCCTCCATGGTGTGAATACCATGACTGCTGCCTTCAAAATATTGGGTATCCCAATATTCTTTACTTATATATACTTCTTTGGTCAGTGTCCAATATTCTTCCGGGGTAAGATTTAAAAACTCCGCATCGATAGCCCGTTGCAAATACCCCTCATACAAGGTATCCAGGACATCATTCTCAGATGGAAGCTTATTATAAGTAATATCATTATTGGAAAGTTCTCCTCCTTCCTTTGTGGGTTCTAATCCTTTTTTAGGGTCTCTTACAGCACGAAAAGAATTTATAAGTTCATACCGGCTGCTGTTCAAATGGGTTAAGAAAATGCGGGCAGCATCCAAAGGCTGGTGATAGGGAAGGGTGAAAGGAAATACAGCTTCCTTTAGTATTTGATAGGCATGTTCCTGTTCTGTATGCTGAGGGGCTGATAACAGTTCGCCGCTGGTCTCATCTGCCACATTAAAAGCATTGGTGGTTTTGTACGCCACATATTGTTCCATCACCTCGTTGACCAAATCCACATAAGGCAATATGGTATTGGTATTTTTGCAGGTGAGTTCGAGATGGCCCAAATCGGGCCTGCGGGCAAAAAGTTTTTCTAAGGGGGAATCTGCAATTGACTTAGGGTCTATATTTATTTTGGCCGGGTCTAAATTATTATTTCTGAGATATTGCAATAAATCAACATAATAGGCA
>JBGTIL010000213.1:0-8395 GCA_041745695.1 Chitinophagaceae bacterium
CTACGATCACTCGGGCGATAAGTGGATAGATGTGGGCAGGCCCGAAATGGTGCCCCAGGCAGAAGCCCTTTTTGCCTAGGGGATCCAGGCTTAGGCAGCCCTGCCACTACTTTACAGAAGATGTATTATTTTCAGCGCTTAAACGAAAATGCGGGAATGAAAAAAATTTGCTTGCTTGCTCTTGGTTTCTTCTCATTGCTGACAGCCTCTGCCCAGTTAAAGTACGATCACCGCGAAGCTTTCGCGCCCCAATTTTACCCGCAAACCGGCAACGACTACCGGAGTGCCAGTGGAGAACCTGGACCGAAGTACTGGCAAAACCGTGCAGATTATCGCATCAACGCCACTCTTGATACCCTCCGGCACCGTGTTACCGGCGATGTGGAAATAACCTACACCAACAATAGCCCCGATAACCTGAAGTTTTTGTGGCTGCAGGTAGATCAGAACATCTACAGGCAGGATTCCCGCGGTTCTGCTACCACCACACAAGCCGGCGGGCGATGGGCCAACCCCAGGTTTACCGATGGTCAGGCGCTAAAGTCCATCAGTGTGGATGTTGATGGAAAAAAGTATACACCCGAATATACCGTCACCGACACCCGTTTGCAGCTCTGGCTGAATCAGCCTCTCAAGGCTGCAGGTAGCAGGGCTAAGGTCACCATGAACTTCGAGTTTACTATACCCGAGCGGGGCACCGACCGTATGGGTCAGCTGAGTACAAAAAACGGGATCGTATACGAAGTAGCGCAGTGGTTCCCCCGCATGTGCGTATACGACGACATCCAGGGCTGGAACACTTTACCCTACCTCGGTGCAGGAGAGTTTTACCTTGAGTACGGCGACTTTGACGTGAACATCACCACTCCTTCAAATTTGATCGTGGTGGGTTCGGGTCAATTGCTCAACGAAAAAGAGGTGCTCACGCCGACGCAGCAAACCAGGCTTAATACAGCCCGGGGTAGCGATAATACAGTGCTGTTACGCAGTGTCGACGAGGTGGCAGATCCCAAGTCGCGACCGAGTGGCAAAAGCCTTACCTGGAAGTTCAGGCTCGAGAACGCCCGCGATGTGGCCTGGGCTGCATCGAGGTCTTTTATCTGGGACGCAGCACGCATCAACCTGCCCAGTGGCAAAAAGGCCCTGGCAATGAGCGTTTACCCCGCAGAAAGCGTAAAAAAAGACGGCTGGCAACGCAGTACAGAGATGGTGAAAGCCAGTATCGAGTACTATTCAAAAAGACTGTTCGAGTATCCGTATCCTGCAGCAATTAATGTTGCAGGTGCAGTAGGGGGCATGGAATACCCTGGTATTGTTTTCTGTGGTTATTCGGCATCCGGGGCCGGTTTGTGGGGCGTTACAGACCACGAACTCGGACATATCTGGTTCCCGATGATCGTTGGAAGCAACGAGCGGAAGTATGCGTGGATGGATGAAGGGTTCAATACATTCATTAATATCCATTCTACGAAAAGCTTCAATGGCGGCGAGTTCCATACCTACCCCTCAGGCGCAGGTGAGCTGGCTTCTTATGTGTTCACAAAAGATGCAGATGCTTTGTTTACAACACCGGATGTGGTTCAGCAATTGAACCTGGGCGTAGCGGCTTACGACAAGCCGGGCATGATGCTTTACACCCTGCGCCAGGTGGTGCTCGGTGAGCAACGATTTGACAAAGCATTTGCCGAGTATATCAGCCGGTGGGCTTACAAGCATCCTACGCCATATGATTTTTTTCATACGATGGAGAATGTTAGCGGTGAAGACCTGAGCTGGTTCTGGCGTGGATGGGTATTTCAAAACTGGCAGCTGGATGTGGCAGTGAAAGATGTAAAATATAATGAAGGAAAACCCGAGAACGGCGCATCTGTTTCTATTGAAAACCTCGGACAAATGGTGATGCCGGTACCCGTACTTATAAAAGAAGCAAGCGGAAAGGAGCATCGTTTCCAGTTGCCGGTAGAGGTATGGCAGCGCGGTGCCAGCTGGACCTTCAGTGTGCCGACAACCAGCCGCATTACCGAGCTGGTGCTCGACCCGGATAAGCAGTTACCGGATATGAACCGGAGCAACAACAGCGGAAGTAAAAGAACGTTCTAGGCTTAAATTTTTAGGATTAACGGGATGTTTCAGAGTTTAGCACAAAGAGCCCTGGCATTGTGGTCGCTGGTGTAAAAAGGGGATTGCTATCTTTCGATAAAGTCGTTTGAAGCTTCAAACAGTTAGAGAGCTGACTGTTGGCTTTTGGTAGTGTGTGCATGACCGTTATGGTGTTTATTTATCAGCCTGCAATTCCTTCTGCAGTTCTTTCAGGGAACTTTCTTCCAGGATGATCCGGTTGTGAATACTTTCCACTTCTTTCCACTGAATCAAACGCAACACGCCTCCCGAAATCTCAATTCCCGTAATCGCCCCATCATCATAACAGCAACAACCGCTGTTAAAGTAAGACGGCTTTAATCCCATGTAGTCTTCTGAGATATTATCGTATTTAAACTTACGGAGCCTGATGTCTTCCTGTAGTGCACTGATCATACTTTCGTCGCCCATCTTCCTGGCAAACAGCAGCTGCCGGTACAACCTTTCTATATGTGTGAGTGATTCAAATACGGGCTGATGGGTGTGGCCCGTTACAAGCAGCAGGTCGGTTTGTGCGGCACTCCATTCGTACATGATGGTATTATGTACCGTTTTCAACCGGCTGTTATAAGCCGGGGTGTTGGGATTTATCTTCAGAAATGCTTGTAATGGCGCCCATATCCGCGAGATAAAAAACTTACTGAACCAGTTGCCATCACTTACTGCGTCGCCCTGGTGACCGTGCGTGCAGAAGATCCTTATGGGCTTGTTATCAACA
The DNA here is from genome assembly GCA_041745695.1 of Chitinophagaceae bacterium. Lineage (GTDB taxonomy): Bacteria > Bacteroidota > Bacteroidia > Chitinophagales > Chitinophagaceae > Flavisolibacter. The sequence continues at coordinate 2,858 of JBGTIL010000213.1, forward strand.
ACCGTTTCCAGCAGAACTGCTTCATAGATCGGTACTTCATAACCATAAATTTCTTTCAATTGTAACGAGGCCAGCGGGTCATTATCCCAGTACAGGTCGTGGTTGCCAAAGATCTTTATAAATGCATTGCCGGGTATGAACTGCGCTTCTTTTTCGAAAGAAGGTTCCTGTGCCTTTCTTATACTGCTCAACGTGTTTTCCCATAGCTCTTCGCAATCACCCAGTGCAATCAGGTGATAGCCATTGGTATGATAATAATCCAGTGCGGCAAGGTAGTTTTTCTCATTGGTGAGAAAGTCATCCGCGCCATTTCTGCTTCCCTTATGCTGGTCGGAAAAGATGATAAATCGTCCACTGTCGATATCAAAGGGAACTACCAGCCCTTTTTTTGTTTCGCCGCCAGAAACCTGTGAAAGTAAATTGGTGAGCGCTGTGCCAATGCGCGCGCGGTCGGGTTTTGAAGAATATTTATTGTTCAGACGAAGAACAAAATTTACCAATATGTTACGTACAGCCTTGCGCATGTTACCCTGCGGCAATCATACTGATCTCCACATTTACAAGTTTGGGTAGGGCAGATACCTGTACCGTTTCGCGGGCCGGAAATTCAGCATCAAAATACTTTCCATAGATCGCGTTCACTGCTCCAAACTGGTTCATATCGGTAAGAAAAATGGTTGTTTTTACCACGCTGTTGAAGCTAAGGCCAGCTTCGCTAAGGATTGTTTTGAGGTTCTGCATCACCTGGTGGGTTTCTTCTTCAATATCCCTGTTCTTTAAACCGCCTGTGGCAGGGTCCAGGCAAATTTGTCCCGAGATGTAAAGCGTACCGTTCGCCATTACTGCCTGGCTGTATGGTCCAATGGGTGCAGGCGCATTTTTCGTATTGATGATCTGTTTTTCCATAATGATTGTGTGAGCACGAATTAAAGCCAATTTCACCAATTTTTTGCGAGCATTTGTGCTTGCTGCCCCACATGCTTTATGCCCCTGTGCTTGTTATACCTTTCTTTGCGCTAAATCGAGGCTATGCAGGTAACCATCTTATGCAGCGAGGAACAGCAAGCAGAACTTCAGGCTCAGGGCGTCCGGCAGGAAGCCGCCATCACCTGGATACAGAACCCTCAGGCGTTTGAAACGATGAAGGAAGCCAGTGTGTTCATCGACCTCCTGTTTGAAAATACCTCTGAACGCCTGGCGCTCCTGACCAAGCTGCTACCGGCAGTTGTAATTGTTAACAGCGTTGGTGCTGCGCTGACTGAGATCCACCCGGAGTTTATACGTATCAATGGCTGGGCAACCTTTCTCTCTTCAACGCTTATAGAAGCCGCCGGTGAGGAAGCCAAACGACACGCAACCGAGGAAGTATTTTCGTTTTTTAATAAGGCTGTGGAGTGGCTGCCCGATAGCGAAGGCTTTATAACACCCAGGGTGATCTGCGCAGTGATCAATGAAGCGTATTTCGCCCTGGAGGCCGGTATCAGCACAAGAGAGGACATAGACACGGCTATGAAACTGGGCACCGCCTATCCCTACGGACCTTTGGAATGGGCCAATAGAATAGGCCTGCCGCTGGTTGCCTCGTTGCTTAAACGTTTGAGCGGTCAGCAACCCAGGTATATCCCCTGTGCTTTGTTGCTGCAGGAGGTAGATGCTGTAGAAATAGAATAAAGCCTGTAAGATTGTACCATGGTTTTTGTAATGGTTTTCAATGCACATTCAGTAATTCGTCCCACCGGGTAGTATACCGGGGCGAGTGAAATTCTTTTCGCATTTTCCAATTTCGTTTCATGCCGGCAGAAGCAAACTTTACCACGTCGCCGCGCATGCTGAAGTTAATATTATCTATCTGCTCCATTAAAAAACGACCAACGCTTTTCTGCTCTTCAAACAGATTTGACTGTATCGAATTCTGCGGTACAATGCCACTGAGCATCACGCCCGCCTTCTTATATTTCTTGCCTTCCTCAAATAATTGTTCTGCCAGCAGGAGGGCAGGCTTAATCAACTCATTGGTGTTGGAAGTGGGCGAAGCGAGAATTTTGTGGCGGCTGTAGGTAGGACCATGGATGAACTGCGGACCATGGTCAGATTTTTCATTGGTAACCACAAATACCTGAATGGTTGTGGCAGCACAGTGTTGCCGGCGAAGCTTTTCAGCAGCGCGCGAAGTGTAGGTTGCCACCGCTTCTTTGATGTCGGTGATGCTGGAAACGGCATCACCAAACATGCGTGTGGTAGCTATCATTTTTTTGTCTTTGTACTCGTTAACGAGGATTGCCTTTTCTCCCTTCAATTCTTTCAGTAAACGCACCCCTACTACGCCACCGAGATTTTTGCGTGCCCATTCTACCGGCACCTGGCGTAGGTCCCAGGCGCTGTGGATGCCCAACTGTGCAAGCTTCTTCACCGACTGTCCACCAACGCCCCAGAGGTCTTTAACGGTTGCCATCTTGAGGGCCCTGGTGATCTTATCGCCAGTCTCCAGCAGGGCAATACACCCTGTTTTTACCTTGTTCTTTTTTGCGATGGCGTGGGCGAGCTTGGCCAGTGTTTTGGTAGGAGCTATTCCTATAGATACGCAGACGCCGGTCCATAGCTCGATCTTCGTTTTAATGGTTTGCGCCACGGCTCTCAGCTCTGTATCTGCGAAGCCATCCAGCCGTATAAAGGCTTCATCTACTGAGTAAACTTCTACGTTTTCCACACCCGCCACCTGGCGTAATACTTCCATTACACGCCAGCTCATATCGCCGTAGAGGTTATAGTTGGATGAAAAAACGGTTACACCGTGTTTCAGAATAAGGGGCTTTGCGAGGAAGTAGGGTCCAGCCATATCTACACCCAGATCCTTGGCCATGTCGCAACGGGATATGATGCATCCGTCGTTATTGCTCAACACTACCACGGGTTTATCTGCCAGTTCTGGCCGGAATACCCTTTCGCAGGAACAATAAAACGAATTGCAATCTACAATGGCGTACATTTTCGGGTAATAACAGGGGTTATAGGTTGGAAGAGGAGGCTTATTGTAGGGAAGCAGTCGCATTATCCAAACTAAACCTGTTCAATACAGCCCCATTTGCCGGATGTTTTGTTTTCAACTGAAGCAATTCCTTTCTTTTAAAGCGGTACTTATACATTATGGATCACATAGGTTACCACGCCCCAAACTTTTAAGTTGCCTTCACTAACGGTAAGTGCAGCCAGTTTTTTTGCTGCAACCAATCTTTGTATGCCGCCGTTTATTTCGAGTTTTCTAATCAGCAGTTCACCGTCTACAACGGCAATGATGATCTTTCCATTTTTCGCCTCCAGGGATCTGTCTACAATAACAACATCACCGGCATGAACGCCAGCGTCAGCCATCGCGTCGCTATTCACACGCATAAAAAATGTGGCAGGCTTGTTTTTTACCAGTTGCTCATTCAGATCAATACCACGTTCTGCATAGTCGTCGGCAGCTGCGCCAAAGCCTGTTGCATTTGCATTTTGTATACGTTCCTGCGAAAAATCTTTGGTGCCCTGGAAAGCCGAAGGAATAAAATAGGGATTGGTGTCCATGATAATGATTTTGATTTGCTAAATAATTTAGTAAATTTATACTAAATATTTTTGCATCACCAAATTCAATTTTATGGAAAAAGGCATCAGCAGCATTCCTGGCTACCGTGTTTACGACTACCTGTTGGTGTTATACCTGCCGGAAGAACTGGTAAACAAAATACAGAAAATTCAAAAAGAATTTGCTGAAAAATACAGCTCGCAACGGGCCAATTATGGAAAGCCTTACATCGCCCTGGCAACATTCACTAACCTGGCAATGATGGAAGAAAAATTGCTTCAGCGCCTGCATATTACTGCAATGGGATTGGCTTCCTTCAAGATGGAAATAAAAGATTTTGGTTCACTTCCTTCACACACCATTTACCTGAATGTTCCAACCAGGCTGCCCGTGCAGGAGGTGGTAAAGGAATTAAAAACCGCACAGGGCCTGATGAGGATTAACGGCGGCAGCAAGGCCCATTTTATTGAAGATCCGTTTGTTGCTATTAGCAGAAAGTTGAAGCCCTGGCAATACGAACAGGGCTGGCTTGAATACAGCCACCGTTCTTTCACGGGTCGCTTTATCGCCGACAGCATGCTGCTGCTGCGGCGCGACGAGGGTAGTAAGTCGGCCTACCGCGTATGCGGGCGTTTCGAATTTCAAAATCTTCCTGTTACTACAAAACAGGGAAATCTTTTTCTATAAGTCCGATACATTGCTTCTTTGGAAGTTTATCAACTGGCGTAAGTAGCGTCCACTGTTATCGCGAAGGCAACATCATTCAACATCATTAATAAAGCTGCATCATGCAAGAGAACCCAGGTGAACAAGGAGCGGCAGACACGTATAAAAGAGGAAGGGGAGCCCAGTTCAATACACGTAATAAGTTTTTGAAAACAGAAACTTCACGAGAGCATGTTGAGGGGATAGATGAATGGATAGAAAGCGACGTGAAAACCCAGTACATAGATGTATTTCCAAAAACGATCGTGAACAAGGTAGACACACCTGATGTTAGAATGATGTACAGCATGAATCCTTACCAGGGTTGCGAGCATGGTTGCATTTACTGTTATGCCCGCAATTCATTTGAATACTGGGGCTACAGTGCCGGAATTGATTTCGAAACCAAAATACTGGTGAAGCAAAATGCACCCGACCTCCTGCGGAAATTTTTAATGAATCCAAACTGGGTACCTGTGCCCATTATGCTTAGTGGCAACACAGATTGTTACCAGCCTGCAGAGCAAAAGTTTCGCCTGACCAGGAAGCTGCTGGAAATATGTAATGAGTTTCATCAACCCGTTGGTATCCTTACTAAAAACGCCTGGATTCTGAAAGACAAAGACATCCTGCAAGAAATGGCACAGAAGGGAATCATTTCTGCTATGGTTTCTATCACTTCTCTTGATGATGATTTGAGACGGGTAATGGAGCCTCGCACCACTACTGCGCGGCAGCGTTTACGCGTGATAGAGGAATTAAGCAAAGCCGGCGTGCGCATGGGCATTATGATGGGTCCGATGATACCCGGATTGAACGACCATGAGATGCAGCCAATTATGAAAGCCGCCAGGGATGCAGGCGCTGTATTTACAGCCTATACTTTTATCCGGTTGAACGGATCTATCAAATTGCTTTTTCACGACTGGCTGTACAAAAACTTTCCCAACCGTGCCGATAAGGTGTGGCACCTGATTGAAGCCGGGCATGATGGTAAAGTGAACGACAGTCGCCTGGGAGTGCGGATGCGAGGTGAAGGTCCCTTAGCGCAGATGATCGCACAGCAATATAAAAAGTATGGAAAGTTGTATGGCATGAACGAGGACCGATGGGAGCTGGACGGAAGCAATTTCAGAAGGCCGGGTGCACAGGGAAGCCTGTTTTAGATTAAAGAACGGGCGGCTCTGGTCACATTTTTGCACCTTCCGGATAAGACCCTTCTACCCGCGAACTAAATGAAGCCACCCTTTTTGGTGCCGGCTCCTTTT
>JBGTIL010000214.1:0-4001 GCA_041745695.1 Chitinophagaceae bacterium
CTGCCTGTTTGGGGGCGTACATCATGGCTTACGCACGCAAGAGAGGTATGCTTTGTTGGGAGTCGCATGCGATGGATGTTTTGGTGGTCGTTGCGATACCCCCCTCACCAATATCATGCAGTGCTGCGCGCGACGGCATGATACTTCATCTTATGTACGCCATCGTGTATCTCTGCTGTACGAGTGTGTGTGTGTGCTGGCCTACATGGTCTGGATCGACTGGCAGCTCACTATCATCTGCCTCATTCCTTTCCCGGTGCTTATTATTGCTACCTATTTTTTTAAAGAAAGTGTCAACAAATCCTTCCACCGGGTGCGAAACGCAGTGTCCGATCTGAATGCTTTTGTTCAGGAACACCTGACCGGTATGTCTGTTGTACAGGCCTTCGCTGCAGAGGAGCGGGAGTCCGCAAAATTTAGAAAGATCAACCGCGAACACCGAGACGCGAACGTGCATGCTATTTTTGCTTATTCGCTTTTTTTCCCAATTGTAGAGATCATCCTGGCCTCATCCATCGGGCTGATTGTTTGGTTCGGCAGTAAGCAACAAGCCAACGCAGGAACGATAACTTCTTTTATACTTTGTCTCAATCTTCTATTTCGCCCGCTGCGTATCATCGCCGATAAGTTTAATGTGTTGCAAATGGGTCTCATCGCCAGCGAGCGGGTATTTAAAGTGATCGATAACGAAGATTACATCAAAGATGAAGGCACACATGCACCACCGAGCATCAGCGGTAAAGTAGACTTTGAAGGAGTGACTTTTGGCTATACTGCAGACCAGCCTGTGCTGAAAGCTGTGACATTTCATGTAACGCCCGGACAAACAATTGCTATTGTAGGGCATACCGGCAGTGGTAAAACCACCGTCATCAGTTTGTTGAATCGCTTGTACGAGATTCAGAAAGGTGTGATTAAAATTGATAATGTGTCTATCACCGACTGGAACCTTCCGGCCCTCAGACGCAACATCGGTGTGGTATTGCAGGATGTGTTTCTTTTTTCCGGATCAGTGCTGGATAATATTACCCTCCGCAACCCGGAGATTACCCGGGAAAGGGTGGAGGCTGCTGCCAAATTAATAGACATGCACGATTTTATCATGCGCCTGCCCCAGGGATATGATTATAATGTAATGGAACGCGGTGCTACGCTGTCGCTGGGGCAGCGACAGTTGCTGTCTTTCATAAGGGCACTGTTGTACAACCCGTCCATCCTGATACTTGATGAGGCCACCTCATCTATTGATACGGAAAGTGAATTGCTTATTGAAGCCGCCATCCAAAAACTGATTGCGGGTCGTACTTCTATCGTGATAGCCCACCGTTTATCTACTGTACAACGTGCCGACCAGATCATTGTACTGGATAAAGGAGAAATAAAGGAAATCGGAAAACATGCAGAGCTGGTACAAAAAGGCGGGTTCTACACGCGTTTATATCAAATGCAATTTGAAAAGAAGGAAAGGGTTGAGGCAAGAGAAGTATAGGCTTCTTAAAGTTTTTATAATAAAAGAGCTCCCTTTTCGTTTACTCTATATCCTTACTTTTTAAATGTAGCTTAGCCAACGTCAAATTTTTACTGCTATGAAGAAGTCGTTCTTTTATTTTTTACTGCTCACCTCAGCCATTACTGCCTTTGTTGCCTGCCAGAAAGAGCTTAGCCTGGAGAACCCGGCCCCTGCAGTTGCAACGCTTCAGTCAGACAGCTCCGGCGACTGCCTTCCGAAGATTGTCACCGGTACTTATGTGGCCGGACGTGCCATGAGCGACAGCAATGCCATAGAGATAGAAGTAAAAGTAACGACACCAGGTTCCTATGTTATTGTCAGCGATACCATTAATGGCTATTCGTTTAAGGCAACAGGTAATTTCACCGCTGCGGGGGTTAACCGGGTAAAACTTAAAGCCACCGGCACGCCAGTGATTAGTGGTACAGATGATTTTACGATTATTTATAATACAAGCATTTGCCAGGTTCCGGTAACAGTTTTGCCGGTTGGTGCTTCAGGACCGGCTGTTTTTGTGCTCGGTTCTGCGCCCAACGTCTGCCCAGCGATAGCTGTTTCGGGCAGCTATAGCCAGGGAACAGCACTCACGGGTTCAAATCAAATACAATTTCAGATCAATGTGTCCCGAATCGGATCTTTTTTTATAACTAGTGACACAGTGAACGGTTTCTACTTTTCTGCTGGAGGCGGATTGGGAACCACTGGTGTTCAAAATATTACCTTAATCGGTTCAGGAACTCCTTTACTAAGAGATTCCACAACATTTAAGCTCAGGTCGGGAACAATGGTATGCACATTCCGGGTAGCCGTCGGAGGTACAGCACCACCGCCACCTCCGCCTCCCGCTGGTGGCAACTGCGTGGATACCGTTCTGGGAAATTATGTTGTGGGAACTGCCTTGAATGCTTCAAATAAAGTAAACCTCAAGCATACCTACCTTGCTGCGGGCACCTTCATTATATCTACAGACCTTGTTAACGGATACAGTTTTAAGGACACGGTGGTCGTTACTACACCCGGAACCCTGGCCAATATTCAACTCAATGGTGCAGGTACTCCAGGCGTAACGGGTATTAATAAGTTCACAATCTCCTTTAATGACAATACCAGCTGCCAGTTCAATATTACAGTTACTGCCACGGCGCCACCACCCCCACCGCCTCCGGTTGTCAACACAACCCTCTTTCCATTAACCCAGGGCAGTTACTGGACCTACAATGATGTGCCTACAGGCGATACATTCAAAAGAGCTATCACCGATTCCGCTATCAGAGGCATTGGTGCCGGCGCAGGTCAGTATAAGCGTTTTGTAGAAACTGATATGGCGGGCGACACAGCACACACTTTCTTCCGTCGTACAGGCAACGATTACAATGAGTATGCGTTTGTAGATAATTACAGCCTGCTCACTTTTGAGGAATACATTTACGATGACATCCTGTTCTTAAAGGAAAATGCCGTTACCGGACAAACCTGGACGTCGAAAGAGTGGACAGGGACAGATGGCGCAGACAGCACCATGAAAAAGCTGCGGTATACATTTAAATGTGATGAAGCCGGTGCTAACGCCAGTTTCGGGCCGCACCAGTTCATGAATGTGCACAAGATCAGTTTCAAGCCCCAGACAGCACCTGTCGGAAGCACGACCTGGACTGATGAAGGCGCAATCTATAACGCCTGGTACGCCAGGGGTGTTGGACTAATTTCTTTAACCGGAAGGCTGATCGGTTCTCCGACAGATCAGTATGAAATCAAGATCCGAAAATGGTTTGTTCAGTAAAAGGTACCTCCCCGAGCCGCAGTTTAAACCTGCGGCTTTTTTTTGCCCGCCTTTCACACTACTTCGTAAGCGTGGTTTTTTAGTGCCCGCGGCCTTATCTTTGCCGCAAATTTCGGGTAGCGTATGACTGATAAACTTGTCAAGTGCTTGTTGGTGGCGACTTTCAGCGTTTTGTCCCTCACCTTTTCCAGCCCCCTTCTGGCCCAGCACCCGGGAACCGATCCGGCTTTGAAGGATCGCTCCAAAGAAACGAGCGCCCAGATGGGTAATGAAGACAGCGAGAAATTAAAAGGTGGTAATAAGATAGATGCAGCCGAAGTGATCATGGAGCATATCATGGACAACCATGAATTTCATGTTGCCGACGTTGCCGGGCATGCCGTTAGCCTTCCTCTTCCCATTATTCTTTACTCAAAAGAAAGAGGCCTCGATGCTTTTATGTCTTCCAGGTTTGATCATGGTCACCAGGCCTACAAAGGCTATACTATGGATCACAACCACATTAACGCGATTGCGGCAGACGGCTCCGTTGATCCTTCAGTAAAGCTGTATGATTTATCACTCACTCGCAATGCCGTGCAGTTGCTGCTGGCGTCTTTCCTGCTGGTAGTTCTTTTATTGAGCGTTGCCAACAGGTATAAGCAACGAGGTAGTGGTAAAGCCCCTACTGGCTTTCAAAACGCTGTGGAAGCCATGATTGTTTTTATCCGC
>JBGTIL010000215.1:0-5404 GCA_041745695.1 Chitinophagaceae bacterium
ATCTGTAAACACAGCTGCCGCACGGTACCAGAACTTATCTATCAATCAAACCAAGCTAAGCGGTCAATGCGGGCGCCTCAAATGCTGTTTGAATTACGAGCTGGATACCTACCTGGATGCCCTGCAGGGTTTTCCGGAAAACGCAGACATGCTGCGGGTTTCCAGGGGGATTGCCAACCTGATTAAGAAAGATATTTTTAAAAACCTGATGTGGTATGTGTTGCCTGATAGCAACAAACAATATCCGGTAACAATAGAAAGAGTCAAAGCTATACGCGCGCTTAATGCCCAGAATATCATCCCTGAAGAGCTGGAAGCGGTAGACATTACTACCCTAAAACAAAAAGAGGTAGAGCCGGAGTTTGTTGATGTGGTTGGACATATTACCTTAAAAAGCCTGGAAAAATCTGATAAGAAAAGACACTTCCAAAAAGGCGCGCAACAAAACCGCGCGGCTCAGCAACGAGGTCCTGGCGCGCAGCAGTCTGGCGCGAGAGGACCGCAGCGAACCGGTGGCGGTGCACAAGACCAGCCTCAGAGTGGCAAAGGCAATCAACCCCGGCCAGAAGGACAACAACAAAAGCCGCAGACCGGGGGACAAAGAAGTGGGCAGAAACCCCGCCCCGAAAACCGACCTGGCGAAGCAAACGCAAGACCGCCACAAAACCGGCAGCAACAGGGCAGACCACAACAGCAGCGACCTAACCAGCCTCCCGGACGGGTACCTCCGCGCCGCGACAAGCCGGCAGGAGAAAGCGGGAGCACCCCGAAAGATTAAAAAGTTTTGGGCGGAGCCAGCGAGGCTTGTTCCGCATCTCTTTTGAGCGCCTTGTAAATAGCATCCTGGATGTTACCCCTAATGCTCATTTGACCCAACTTGTTATTATCACGGGTAGGGTAAACGCGGTTGGATAAAAAGATGTAAACCAGGTCAGCATCGGGATCTACCCATACCGCTGTGCCGGTAAAACCGGTATGTCCGAAAGTCTTCGGCGAGGCCCACAGAGATGGATAACGTGCCTTCGAGCCCAGGCTATCCCTTTCCGGCTTATCAAATCCATATCCCCTGCGGCTTATGTCGCTCTGGTAGGCAGTAAACAACGCCACAGTTTCAGGTTTCAAAAACCGCTCACCATTCAATTCGCCACCATTCAGGAGCATCTGGTACAACAGGGCCAGATCGTAAGCATTCGAAAATAAACCTGCATGCCCCGACACCCCGCCGAATAAAGAAGCACCTTCATCGTGAACGTAACCACGGATCAGCTGCCGGCGAAAGTGTTTTTCTTCTTCGGTAGGCACCACCCTTTCCGAGCCGATGGTCTTCCAGGGATTAAAGCCTGTGGAAGCCATACCCAGGGGGTGATAGAACGTTTTGCGGTTGTATTCATCCAGGCTCATACCTGAAATGGATTCCACTATTTTCCCTAAAAAAATAAAATCATTATCGCTGTACACATATTTTCCAGGAGCAGTAAGAGGGCTTTTCAGGATACGCTGGAAAAGGGTATCGTTCCAGTCTTTGCGCAGATAAAGATTACGGGCAACAGGAATACTGAACAGTGTATCTGCCTGGGGACGGTAAAGGTTACTGTCCGGGACGCCGGCAGCGTTGATGGTTTCTTTATAGAAAGGAATAAAGGGGTTGAGCCCTGCCTGGTGTAATAAAATATCGGTAATCGTCAGATTGCCCTTGTCTGTGTTGGCAGTCCAGGGAAGGTAATCTGCGATCCTGCCTTGCAGGTTGAGTTTACCACTCTCATACAGTTTCATGATGGCAACGGTAGTTGCCGATGTCTTGGTTACGGAAGCAAGATCGTACAGGCTCTCCAGGGTAACGGGGAGCGAAGCGGCGTTGTATTCGAAGTTGCCAAAAGCTTTGTGGTACCTGATGCGTCCTCCCTGGGCTGCAAAAACTACAGCGCCGGGAAAGGCTCCTTTGCCGATACCGTCGCTCACCAGGCTATCAATAGCCAGCCAGGCGGCAGAGACGCCCACGGGTATGCGATTACTCAGGGCGAGCCCGGTACCGTAAGGGATGGTGCAGATGCTCACGGGAAGGCGACCGTTTGACGTAATACTTCCTCTTAAAAAATCCGCTGCTGCATGTTGAAAAACCACGTCGTCCTGGTGCAGGGCTACCAGTGTTTTTGCCGTACAGAAACTGGCGGCGGCATACACATTTCCAAAGAGGAAGGTCGCTGACGACTGCTGCTGTAAAGACTGCCATAGTTGAATTGCCGCTTGACTGATTCCGTAATTGTTGGCAGGGCGGAAAGCGTACTGGTGAACACCGATGATGACAGCGTCGTAATTGCCCTTGCTGATGTGCAGGGCAATACTGTCTGCCTGGGCTGCACTGTTTTTGTAGGGAAACAGAAAAGGTTCTGCCTGCAGATCGACAACCATTCTTTTGCCAAAGTCGTTCAGCACCTCTGTTCCCAGTGCAACGTAAGCTACCCGCTGACCGCTTTTAAAAGGGAAAAAAGCCGCTTCATTTTTTAATACCGACACTGAATTTCTTGCTACAGTGCGTTTGATATCTTCTGTCTTGCTGTTAAGATCTGTTAGAAGGTTGGCTGTGTCGACGTATTGGACATGGTTTAAGCCCAGGTCGTATTTTGCCGACAGTACCTTTCTTACTTTTCCATCTATAATGCGCTGCCTGATCTTTTTTTTGCGCACCGCGAGTTTTAAAGCAGCTATTGCAGCGGGCACATCTTCCGGAAGACAGAGCATGTCGTTACCGGCGCTGATGGCAGCAACAGCAGCTTCTCCTGAAGGATAAAACTTTGTTACGCCCTTCATTTCCAGACCGTCTGTAAAAGTCAGTCCTTCGTAGTCCAATTGATCGCGAAGCAGCGTGGTTACATTGGCTCTTGAAAGAGAAGTAGGGCGGTTGGCTGCATCATCTATCGCCGGGATAGAAAGGTGTGCGGTCATCACGCTGCCGATGCCCGCTTTAAAGAGCTCTTTAAATGGATACAATTCCAGGGAGTCGAGGTTGCCCATGCTCTTGCTGATTACAGGCAGGTCGTAGTGCGAATCCACTTCTGTGTCGCCGTGCCCGGGAAAGTGTTTGGCGCAAGCCATGATACCAGCGTCCTGCATACCCCTCGCGTAGGCCACACCGAGTTTGGCAACTTTATATTTATCTTCTCCAAACGAGCGGTAGCCTATAACGGGGTTGTTAGGATTGTTGTTTACATCCAACACAGGAGCGTAATTAACGTGCACACCTATGCGTTTCATCTGTTCGCCTACCGCCCTTCCCATGTCATAAACCACCTTATCATCTGAGAGCGCGCCCAGGGTAAGCTGGTACGGAAACTTGATCACGCTGTCTAAACGCATCCCAAGCCCCCACTCACCGTCGATGGTTACCATTAGCGGCGTTTTTGAAAAGGACTGGTAAAAGTTAGTAAGATTTGCCTGGCGCACGGGACCGCCCTGGAAAAAACAGAGAGCGCCCACGTTGTATTTTTTGATGAGTTCTGTTACACCTGCTACGTGAGCCTCGCCCAGGTTGCTGTGTGCGCGGATCACGATCAGCTGAGCGATCTTCTCATCTTTAGATAATGACTTAAATACGCTGTCTACCCAGGCCTGTTTTGTAAGTTGACTGTTGTACTGGGCGAATAAAATGCAATGAAATGAAACGGCAAGCAGCGCCAGCAGGAAGCTTTTCTTCATGAGAGCAAATTAATGCAAATAATTTACCCCTGTTTGACCGAAAGAAACGCTCGAGTTAAAATTAAAATCACTTTAGATTCTTGATCCTGATGGTTATATCGTGCGGGGCAGCTTCATCGCCACCGAAATACGGATACAGCTGATAGCCCATTGCTGTTGTAGTGCTGCTTTTTCTTGGCAGCGTGTGTGTTTTACCATTCACGTTAAAAATATATTCCGAAGCCGTGATTCGAATGCTGCACACTATTTCGGCACCAATGGCCACCGCAGTTATTTCTTCAGACACCAAAGTACCATTGTTGTATACATAGGCAAAAAGCCTGAGTGCATTGTCGCTCCAACGCCATCCGATGCGTGCACTGAACTGGTGGTGATTGGCTTTATTATCGGAAAATCCGTACAGCTTATTGATATCGAGCTGATTGATGGGCTGGATACTGGTGTATATCGCAGAACTATCGAACTGAACTGAAAATTTCAGTTCTGCAAGGTCTACGTTCTTCAGTTGATTTACATCAGCAAAGTGCTGGCCTTTTTTGAGCGTAAAATTTGTATACGAATCAACAGAAGATGGAGCAGGAGCGGTTGTATCCGGGGCGATTTTACTGTCTAAAGCATCATTGCTTTTGGTGCAGCCGGTTGCGGCGATACACACCACAGTAAGAATGAAGAGGAGGGTTTTCATAAGGAGCGTTTCTTAGGGGTTAGGTACAAATGGATCAAAAAGTCCTACAATATACGGTGCAGGAAAATAAATGGATTGGTAGAAACCCATCTTTTAAGAAGAACTACTTATCCCCCTGCCCGCGGTGCGGTATTTCTTACTTTTGCCGTCTTAAGAAAGAAACTGTGCCTGATAGAATTTCACTGCTTCCTGATAATATAGCCAACCAGATAGCTGCGGGAGAAGTAATTCAGCGACCCGCAAGCGCTGTAAAGGAATTACTCGAGAATGCGGTTGATGCCGGAGCCACTGAAATCAAGCTCTTTATCAACGATGCTGGCAAGGCGTTGGTTCAGGTAACAGACAACGGCAGCGGCATGAGTGAAACGGATGCCCGCATGTGTTTCGAAAGACACGCAACTTCCAAAATTAAAAATATCGAGGACCTTTTTCAAATCAAAACCATGGGCTTTCGCGGAGAAGCACTGGCTTCTATTGCTGCGGTGGCACAGGTAGAATTAAGAACAAAAAGAGAAGCTGACGAAACAGCTACCTGTATTGAAATTGAGAACAGCGCTGTTTTGAAACAAAGTCCCGTAGCTGCACCAACCGGAACTTCGATCGCAATGAAAAACCTGTTTTTCAATGTGCCAGCCCGGCGTAACTTTTTAAAAAGCAATGCAGCTGAAATGCGTCACGTGATAGATGAATTTATGCGTGTGGCGCTTGCCTTCCCTGAAATTTTCTTTTCATTAACCAACAATGGGCAGGAAGTGTTCCACCTGGAAGGAGGTTCACTTAAAGGCCGGATCTTACAATTACTGGGCAGTTACTATAATGCGAAAGTGGTTGCTGTGAAAGAGGAAACTGACTATCTCAATGTTTATGGGTTTGTTGGAAAGCCTGAAACGGCGAAGCGAACCAGGGGCGACCAGTACTTTTTTGTCAATAACCGCTTTATTAAAAGCGCTTATCTTAATCATGCTGTTATGAATGCTTACCAGTCGATGATTGGTTCTGACAGCTTTCCGATGTACGTGCTCTTTA
>JBGTIL010000216.1:0-1918 GCA_041745695.1 Chitinophagaceae bacterium
CATGGCGCCCACTGATCACCTGGTTTACAATAGCAGATAGTTTTTGTCGCGAAAAGACCGGTTTGTCTTTTACTTCGAGTGTGTCTTGCATGATATGTATTTAAAAATTAAGAGAGTCAAATTGCCCGCCAGCAGTTCATAAAAAGAGCAGCGCGAAATCCGTACTTGTTCCAAATGGAATGCAATGAGTGCGCTTCGTTTGCGCAGTCTGCGTAGCTTCATTCCGTGGCAGCTTCACTGTAGGGCACGCGAAATATGCCCTGCGTTACTTCTGCCCTGCTGCCCGAACTGCCGCTTGTTGCCGTAAACCGGAACGAACCTTCCAGCCACTGGTTGTCCATTTTTGTGATCTCAACTTGTCCTGTTGTTCCACCCAAAAAGTTGTCGTCTTTTCTTATAGAAAGGCTGGCAGCCCTGTCATCCGAAAAGGCAATGATCTTACCTGTTGCGAGGCCTCTTTTCCAAAGCTGGAAGTGCATGTCTGCCTCACCATTCTCACCCTGTATCAGGACGTAGCTACTGTTGGCACTTTCATCTGGCATCATATGGCTGGCTAGCCACTGCTTACCATCTATCCGCGCCTTCATGTAGTACCCGCTTTCCGACGTAGCGAGGGAGCCGGGCGTATGTTCTTTGATGACAGACCGGATCAGTTCTGCCTGTCGCACGGCATCCGGGTGATTGCTGTTGCAAGCATGCAGCATAAAAATGACTATGATAAGAGCGTGCAGGTATCGTTGAAGGATCATGTTGTATTGGCTGTGGGTGATAAAGACTTGTACGGTTCCACCAGGTGCAAGCCATCAGCAGGATAGTAATAAGCAGCTTGCACCTGTGCGTGAAACCGGTATGTTTTGGTTGCGGGAGTAAAATTGGGGCTGAAAAATAGTGCTGTCAATCACACATTTGGGTGAGTTTCACTTGGCAGTAGGTAGCAGTTATGGCTAGATGATGTGCTCGGTGAGTGCTTTTGAGATGGCTTCTTTACCGCAGTTTACGTGGAGTTTGTTGTAGATGTTTTTAAGGTGCGAACGGGCAGTATCAAATGAAATGTGCAAGGCAGCTGCAATCATTTTCGAACTGTACCCTTTGATGAGGTGTTGCAAAACGTCTAACTCCCGGGGTGTCAGGTGGTATTGATTGGATTTGCCTTGCTGGAAAGAATTCAACACTTTACGTGCAATAGAACCCGACATGGGTGCGCCTCCCTGCATTACTTCCTGCACGGCTTCAAACAATTTACCCGGCGGGGTTTTCTTGAGCAGGTAACCGTTAGCCCCGGCGCAGAGGCATTGAAAGAGTTTGTCATCGTCCTCAAACACAGTATACATGATTACCGCAGTAAGCGGTCGGGCTTCTTTAACCATGCCTACGCCTTTAATTCCACCTTCTCCCGGCATGTCGATATCCATCAATACTACATCGGGTTTGTGCAAACGAGTGATAAGCGAGGCATCGTTACAGTGCCTGTAGTCTGCGAGTACACGAAAGCCTTCAGTGTTGTTCAGCAGGTAGACCAACGACTCGCGAAGCCGGTCGTTATCCTCGAACAATACAAGACTGATAGGCGTCATACGGTAAAACTAATTTTTTAAAACCGGCAGGCAACTCACCCATGTGAGTGAGTGGCAGATTTAAATGGTCACTTGTACAAAGGTACCATCGGAACCTGTGCGTATCAGCAGGTCTCCCTTCCAGTGAGTGATACGGCTGCGCAAATTCTTCAGTCCGTTGCGGTGGGTTACTTCCGCCTGGTCGTATCCTCTTCCATTATCACGGATCTCCATCAGCAGGCTGTGGTCAGCAAACCTCATGGTGATCCAAACTTCGGTTGCGGCGGCATGCTTGTGTATGTTGTTGATGATCTCTTTATAGATAAGAAAAACATCGCGTCGCTTTTCCATCCCCAGCCGTTTGG
>JBGTIL010000217.1:0-14943 GCA_041745695.1 Chitinophagaceae bacterium
TTTTACGCCAGTTGTAAAATGGAAAGCAATGTTCAACTTTTTTGTCAGGTTGATTTTCTCTATCATCTCCGCAATGGCTTCTGTCAGTCCTACATCCTGAAGGGCTGAAGGATTGAGGTCGTGACTGATCTTTCTAATCTCGGTGATAACTGACTGGATGCACTGATAGCTCTTTGCGGTAAGCATTGGTGCGCTGGCTTCGTCATCCAGGGCTACCTCCAGCATCAATTTACAGGAGGAAAGCATCTGGTTAACATTGTCGTGTAATTCAACAGAAAGCTTGCGCCTTTCTTTCTCCTGAGTTTCAATGATCGACCGCACTACCATCCGCTTCCGGCTTTTTTCGTGATCTATGATCTTTTGCTCCATTTCTTTAAGAACTGTAATATCCTGGAGCGCTCCTATTACACGCACCGCTTTATTATGTTCCCGTTTAATTACAGCTTTATCGATCACATGCTTATATTTTCCATCCGCACTTAAAAATTTATAGTTGATATTCCATTTTTCTGTGGCAGGATTAGCGAGGTTGGAAAAATAAACTTGTTTAACCCTGTCTCTATCGTCGGGATGTATACGCTCAAATCTCGTCCAAATACAAACGGTGTTTTCGGGGTAACCAAATATTGCCTCAAAATTGTTATTCTTGGTAATGATACCGGTTGTTGTATCCCAATCATAAATCGCATCTGACGTTGCCTCATTCGCATATTCGTAGCGCTCCACGCTCCTCGAAAATTGCTCTTGCAATTCTGTTTGTGCCGTGATGTCAACAGCCCATCCCGCAACCAGCTGGGTACCATTGATGGAAAGCGGAAACTTGTAAATTTTTAAGATCTGTTCCTTCCCATCTGCCGTTATTCCCTTCTCAATGGTCTCGAGGGCTTTATTGTTCTTAATCACCAGTAGATTGTTCATGTGATAATCCACTGCCATTTGTCCTGGAAAAAGGTCATATATACTTTTACCCAGGTCAGCTTTTGTAAATCCATAGCTTGCCAGGTATAAGGGATTCATATAACGCATGATCCCTTTATCATCGGTTACCCATCCTACGAGTGGCGAGTTTTGCATAAAAGCCTCAAAGACGCGGCGATTTTCTTTATGCTCCTTCTCCAGTTTGTTTTGTTTTGCTTGTACAGCCGCAAGGTGTTTTTGAATGGAGATGTCTCTGAGCAGCACTGTAAGTCCGATCACATCGCCCAAGTCATTTTTTAGTGGCTGGTCTTTGACTTTGAGCCAGGAGGTAGTACCGGCCCCTTTTTTAACTTCTATTTCATAGGATATGGTCTTGCCCCTTAATACCTTGTTGAAAATGCGGAATAGATCTTCGTGACGATCTTGAGGAAGCGCGTGAATTACATGATCGCCTGCCTCGTATTTAATGTTGTAGGCTTCTTTACAAATGGTTTTTGCTTTCTGGTTAAGAAAAATGATTGTGAGACTTTTGTCGATAATAAACAATCCCTCCTCTAAACCCTCGTAAAGTGCCTTATAGGATTCAATCTGGAAATTGAACGGGCAGGTAGTGCGATTGGTTGACGAGGGCAGGGTAGACAGCACATAGTTGGTTTGTGGATAACGCCCATGGTTAGTCGGGACAATGTCCGGATGAATACTGGATAGAACAGCAAATAATAAAAATAAATTCCAGAATTCTATAGCTAAGAGATGTTATTTGTTCAACCTAGGTAAAAAGACCTAGCAGCCGACGCAGATTTGCGGCTACACATTGCTGTGAATCAGCATAAGATCAGCAGCTGAAGCAACCAACACATGTGTTTTATGAAAATGGACGAAGCATTACTTAGCCTGTATCAGCATCCGGGTGGACATCTCTGCTGGCTGCACTTCAAGGGGAATCCAAACCACCAGCTCGCATCCCTTTCCAGGGCTCGATACGATCTTTAGGGAACCATTTTCTACTTCCAGCCGGTTGCTCATGTTCCTCAAACCTATACCTTGGCGGTAGGCTTCCGTATCAAAGCCAACCCCATCATCTTTAATAGACAGGTCAATGCCAGACTCACCGCTGCTTGCATGAATTACAACCTGCCCGGCTTTCGCATACTTGAGTATATTATTTAGCTGCTCCTGTACAATGCGGAACAACACAAGCTTCTGGTTCTTGCTCAAACGAGGTTCATCCAAACACTCATCTATGATTATGATTTTAGACGAGATCGCTATCTGAATGCTGGCTACCATTTCTCTAAGTGCAGCTTTGAAAGAAACCTGTTCGAAAGCAGGTCCGACAAGCGCTTTTGAGAATTTTCGGGTCTCCTCTATGATCTGGCGTGTAAGTGCTTTGGTTCGATCAATCATATCCATCCGCTGCGCCTCTTTTTTCACGGCGATATCCATATATAAAGAAATGGTGGCTACCATTTGGTTGATGTTGTCGTGCAACTCTCTTCCTATCTCTGCTCTCTCTTCTTCCTGACCCCTGATCGTTGCCTGCGCAATGAGCTTTGTGCGGTTGAGCTGCTCTTGTAGCAGACTTTGTTGTTTTTTGGCTGTGATGTCTTCCTGTATACCGATGAAGTTGGTAATGATTCCCTCGTCGTTGGTAATAGGCGTAAGCGAAAAGTAATTCCAGAAAGTTTCCCCGTTCTTTTTATAGTTGATTAATTCCAGTTGCACAGGCTCCCGCTTGCTGATAGCTGATCGGATTAATTCTACCTGTTCAGGTGCGGTTTCAGCTCCCTGCAGGTAACGGCAGTTCTTGCCAACACTCTCTTCGAAAGTGTAACCGGTCATGATCATGAAACCCTTGTTGACGTAAATCAGTGGGTTGTCGGGACGGGTTGCATCCGAGATAGTAATGCCTTCCCGGGCATTATCCATTGCTTTGAAGAATAGATCTTTCATAGGTTTACGAATCAGGTATGACTCGGCTTGCGCACTTTATACTGATTGAGTTGAAAGGTAAATACAGACCCTTTTCCCGGGAATGGACAGACCACTTTTAGTTGTTCTTGTTTATGATAAATAACTTGTCGTAACAAGATAAATTGGGTGGCCGCAATAGCTCCAACTTTTATAATGGGGATAAGACCAATTACAGTAAACCTTGCAAGTCCATCAGAATTTACCATTAAGAAAACGAACCATCCAATTAGGGAAATAAGAGCGCATGAAACAGCAATGAACAAAAACTTGTAAAAGGAACTTTTGGCTACAAGTTTAAAGTGGGAAAGGTTCAGATTGATTGGTCTCATAAAAAGACAGGCATTGGTAGGCAATAGTAATATTTACAAGTAGAAAATGCAAGCTGAACAGCAAGAAAATAAAGGCGAAGAAACGAAGCGGTTTGTCTGTGTGGGTAAGGATTGCAGCTGCCGCGCGGCCTCCAACATAATAGCAGCAGCATGCTTACAGGTTAACCCTTAGGTAAGGACTGAGCAAGAGCTACATGAGATTAATAATAAGGTACACCCCTCTATCGCTACAACAGGGAGGTGCAGCGTTTCGTATGGTTGTAAAATCCCGGAGGTCAGGCACCAATGCAATTGTAATCATTTAGATGACCTTCAAGGCAATGTCTAACGCCGCCTAATGATTTCTACAAAAAAGCAACTTAAAAAATGAGTGCTTGGAACCATTAACCGCCATGGCTTTGCAGGCTGCGATCTGTGAAAGTGAGATAGAGAGACAGACTCATAGCATCTTTCGCTGAAAGAGTGTAGTCATTACCACGTGCGACTATTCCTTTCGGTCAGGATATTGCGCCTTATTGATGCCCTTGAATAATTTTATTTTAATAGCTGTTGCAGCTTTATCGATATCGAACACGTCGGCTCCACCGAAGCCAAAGAGGGTAATCAGTTTCGTTTCTTCAGGGCTAAATGTTCTCTGGTAATAGGGTTGTGCTTCTTTTCCTTTCACACTGTCGATTCTGTAGACGGACACAGCCACTTTTTTGTTGCTCAGACTTACAATCTCGAAGTGCTCCTGCTGCCTGCTCCCATTCACAGCTACCTTTTTGGCTAGTGTGGTATAATACCGGCTGGCATACTCATCCAGTTTGGCACGACGGTATTTCAACTTTTCAATTATTTTGTTACCTGATAAAGAAAAGATCTCTCGGGGCATTTGTTCAACAGCTGCGGTGATAACCGAATCAGTAAGTGATTCCTGCACCAGCGCTGCAGCCTGCACCCAATCTGCCTCACTCATTTCATTGGCGAAAAACCTGTCCAGCTTTCCATCATGGCTGGTGAGCGTTTTTACATTTTTGATGGTGTAACCAAAGGTTTGCAATAATCTGCGACGGGTTATGGCTATTGCTATTGATGTAAGTAGACCATTATGTGTGAAAAAGGCCTGATCGCGATCAAGGGGAACCGGGTGAAAAGCCACAATGCCGGTGTCTGCCACGCCCCATTTCCAGTTGCCGGCATGGCGATCTACGTCCGAAATAAGCAGATCAATCAACCTGGCTTTGATAAATGCCGTCTGGTTGGGCTTGTACTGATTGCTTGTCGTGAGCTTCTCTTTAACTTCCTCCGTATCGAGGTATTCTTTGTACCTGCCCAGGTGGGGTGCACTGCTCCAGTTACCGTCTGGTCTTTCTTCCAGCAGGTAGAGATTATTGGCATAAGCGTCGTTGAAAGTATCCAAAGCTGCATGCCGGGGTAAATATACCAGCCTGGGTTGCGTGTGATGAATCCCTGCCTCCCGCAATAATAACGTAATGGCAAAGGCGGCGTAAGGATGCGACATAGAAACAGCATCCTGCGCAATCGTCCCCACAAACGTATTTTTCAGGAGGAGCGGCATAGTGGCTATGCGCGATTTATTGATTGATCTCAAAGCGTATTCCTTGCCTGCAGCCGACTTCAGGCGCAAAGATTTGCTTTCTCCACCACCACCAGTTTCGTAAGGAACGATTCCACCGTACAGGGTGTCCAACAAAACCACGGGTACCTGAACCGGTGTAGACCACTCGTCACGGCGATTTTTACCAAGCAGCCACTCGTGGAGGCGCGACCTGTCGTACTCAGCGCCTGCAGTAACGGTAACATATTGGCCAGAATCAGCCAGGTTTGTTTGCGCAAAGCCAGTAATTGAAAGGATCAGGACGATTAAAAAAAAACATCCTTTTTTGAGGAACATGCACGTATCATAGAATAAATTATGCCATGTATTGCTGCATCATTGTGAAAGCACCAGTGCCGGATGTGTGCGGAAACTTCTACGCTGTTCATGGTGCTTTCGCGAAAAAGCATGGCTGGCATCCCACAGAGCCGGATAAATGAGAATCTTCTGCTCAATGCGACCGCACTCGTTTAAACGAGAACCTTTGCGGCAGACCGGCGACCAGCTTCATCCAAAAAGCAAAGGGCTGTCTAGATCTTTATTCTTAGTTTCAGCTTCTCCAAAAATATGGCTATGTTTCCTCTCCGCTTGCATCCCGTTGCCCTGGCAATGAGTTTCTCAGTAATTAGTGTCGCCCTGGGTTCTTGCGCTGCGCACCAGCCTGCAGCCGGTAAGACCATCGGGAGCGTAGAACGGCTCGATCCAGCGCTGGATGGAATCGTAAATGCCAAAGCAGTGGTCGAGATCATCGCCGAAGGGCACGAGTGGAGCGAGGGACCGCTTTGGCTGCCGCGTCAAAAGATGCTCATTTATTCGGATGTACCCAGGAACGCCATTTATAAGTGGACTGAAAAAGGCGGTGCCACGCTCTACCTGCAGCCGTCCGGCTATACTGCCGCCGAAAAGCGGGGTGGAGAAACAGGTTCCAACGGGCTGGCGCTCGACAACGAAGGCAAGCTGCTCCTCTGCCAGCATGGCGACCGGCGCGTTGCACGCATGACAGCGCCACTCAATGCTCCTGCACCGGGTTTTTCTTCTGTGGCAGCTTCTTACGACAATAAGAAATTCAACAGCCCGAATGATCTGGCGGTGCATGCGAATGGAGATATCTATTTCACCGATCCTCCCTACGGACTCGAAAAGCAGATGGAGGATCCAAAAAAAGAAACACCCTACCAGGGAGTATACAAAGTAAAGCCGGGCGGACAGGTGCTGCTGCTGACAGATTCTATTTCCCGTCCTAATGGCATTGTGCTCACACCGGATGGTAAAACACTGATCGTTGCCAATTCTGATGGTGCCAAGCCGTATTGGTATGCTTACGATATAAGCGGGGACAGCCTCACCAACGGACGACTTTTTTACGATGCAACGGCGGAGTCGAAGCAAATGCCGGGTGGTAATGACGGGTTGAAAATAGATAGCAGAGGTACTGTGTTTGCAACGGGACCGGGTGGGGTATGGATATTTAATGCGGGAGGCAAAGTGCTTGGGAGAATACGGGTACCTGCGGCTACTTCCAACTGCGCATTGTCTGATGACGAAAAGACGCTCTTTATTACTGCAGATATGTATGTGCTACGGGTGAAGATGAGATGAGGAAGCGGGCAATTGGGTTTAGCTTTTCCCGGGCACTTACGCAGGGGCAATCTTAATAACGCATAATTTTTAGGTAGCAGGCAGACTTACTAAATCATTCCAAAAGCCCGCAAAGACTATCATCAATTTCATCAAACAAATCCGCGGTTCTATCACTATGGCTCATTATTTCTAACGGCACCATTAATGGTTTCATCAGCGCTATCAGTGATCTTATCATTCCCTCATCAGTGGTTCTCATAGTTCTCCTGTACAATTTTTGAAAGCAGTTTCACTGTGCCGGTGGTATATGCTTTATCATAATTAAAAGTGGCAAGCGTGCTGTCTGGAACCTCGTAGTTGTCATAGTTCTGGAACATTACACCACCCACTTTGTTTCTCGTAGTAGCCTTCCTGATCCTGGGTCCGCCACTGGCGTAGGACAAAAAATCTAACGTATGTGTGCGTTGATTGATCCAATGGCAGAACTCATCATGATGGTCTTTTCCGCCACCCTGGGCATCGAAAGAAACGGCGATCTTATCGTACTTGTTGTTTTCAATTGTGGTTTCGCCGAGGTATTTCAGTTTAACGGCGGGCTCAGACAGTTTATAGGGCAGTAAGGCGAAGTAGGCGATGGCATTTAGTCCTTCCTTGTATTTGGCCGTTTCTGCTGCTGTAAGCTGGAGCTTTTTGCCACCCACAGTTCTTGTAAAAGAATTGTTTGTCAGCTGATCGAACACTTCATTATTCAGCGAATCCTTGCTTGTTCTTTCGTATAGAAATTCATTATCTTTTTGTTTAAGGTGGATCCTGAATTGCCGGAAGGTGAACGACACATCCATGTTACGGTAATTGTTGCCTCCGTGGGTTTCGATGCATTGTGCAACAATCTGGGCGGCTTTTTTATCCACCTCTTGCTTGTTACTGCAGGAAAATGAAGTTACAAGGAGAGAAGCAATTGCGATAATTTTAAGCATATAGTTTTTGCGTGAGGAGGTATCTACAGTTATAAAATGGTGAGCTTTTAGCCGATACCGTTAGCCGGCTAAAAGGATGATAAAAATAAGCCATCCGGTTTACAAGCTGCCGGGCAGGTGAAAGGTTGTGGGCCGCCTGGTATTGCAAAGATGCATTTAACCATTTTCAGATCCATGTGAAACGTGTTTAGACTAGTCAGTACCGTTAAAGCGAGAACTAGGATGCACAAAACTTTTTTTGGTGTTCGTTACCTCGCGGTTGACATAACTTCCTGATTGTTTCATTGTAACCTTTACTTCATAACCAGTTTTTGTGCTCGACCTAAACCTCATACAATTGTGATAAAATTCCTGCTGACCATTCAACTCGTCTTTTCTTGTAGCTGCGCTCATGCACAGACCAGGACGCAATTGATTCTCGGAACCGTCGACAGCGTTTATTCAAAAACCTTACAGGAATATCGAAAGGTTTTGGTGCACCTTCCGCTGACAGACCCGGACGAATTTTCACCCGATCAAAAATACCCGGTCGTATATGTTTTAGATGGAGATTTTTTAAGTGCAGTAACCATTAGCGAAAACCTGAGCAGTGGCAGCGGCAACTTCAGGTATCCTAAAATGATTGTTGTTGCCGTCACAAACACGGATAGAACCAGGGACCTTACGCCCACATACAGTACCGAAGGAACCATAATGCCCGGTTTTTTACTCAAAACTTCCGGCGGTGGAAAAAGGTTTAATGAGTTTTTAGAGAAGGAACTCATTCCGTATATAGACTCAAATTATCCAGCAGCACCCTACCGGGCTATTGTAGGTCATTCGTTCGGTGGACTGTCTGTGATCAGCAGTTTGATGAATCAAGAAAGTTTATTTAATGCATTCATTGCCATTGATCCAAGCATGTGGTGGGATAAGACCAATTTTTTAGCGCAAGCAAAGCAGGCTTTGCAACAGAATAAGTATGAGAACAAACGCCTGTTCCTCGCCATCGCCAACAGCATGGACAAAAAATTTACCCTGCAAACTGTAGTAAAAGATAAGACCCCAAAAACCCTTCATGTCAGGGCAATACTGCAACTCGACCAATGGATCAAACAAAATAAAAAAAATGGATTAATCTATAGCTCAAAATATTACCGCGACTACAACCACGGTGGCGTTCCCTTGGTGGCCATGAACGACGGTCTGCCCTTCATCTTCAATTTCTACACGCTTGACTTTCCGTTCCAGGAATTCTTTGATCCAGCTTATAAAAACGACAGTATCTTAATTAAACACTATAAAAAAGTAAGCAGCGTAATGGGGTATGATGTTCCGCCGCCCGGCGAGTTTGTAGATGCCTTGGCTCACCAGTTACGCGGATCAAACCTCTTTGACAGGGCGTACAACTTTTTGCAACTCAATATTGACAACTATCCTGATAGCTTCAGGCCGTATGAGTCAATGGGTGATTTTTATCAGGCAAAAGGGAACACTCCTAAAGCAAAAGAATATTACCTCCAGGCATTGACAAAAAAAGACAAGCCAGAGATCAGGAGTAAGCTAGAAAAGCTGATGGCGAAATAGCCAGAAAGAAGGTCTCCATCGGTTAGTTCTACTGACAATGGCTGAGACTTTCATTTGTAGATTTTCGCGCGCCTGTAATCTGACATCAAACTCCATATTCGGTGCAATGGCGCGTTACAGCTATATGGAAATTATTTGATGGTATCCAGCCATTTTTAATCTGCAGAGCCGCGTCCGATGTGCTTTCAGCCGTACAATGTCCAATTTACTCCAGTGGTCATAATAAGCCTGTCTTATTCACAGAACTACCCTACCTTAAGTGGCGCCTGCAAATAGTATTCTTACCTGGCGATACCTAACAAACACATTTGCTTATGAACCCTACCATGTTCCGACCAGTTCGAAAGATGTTGCTGATCGCACTGGCTGCGCTGCCCGTTGTAAGCTGGAGCCAGCCAGTTGCCAATACAGGTCTGCAAGTGCCGGTCACCTACTACAAGTTGCCCAATGGATTAAAAGTGGTGCTATCGCCGGATAAAACAGCCCCTACGATAGCAGTGGGTGTCTACTATAATATTGGCTTTCGCAATGAGCCGAGGAACCGCACCGGCTTTGCCCACCTTTTTGAACACATGATGTTCCAGGGTTCTGAGAACCTGGGCAAGATGGAATTCATTCAGCTGGTACAAAGTAATGGAGGTATACTGAATGGGTCTACCCGTTTCGATTTTACCAATTATTTTGAGGTGATGCCTGCCCACAAACTGGAAACAGCGCTCTGGGCGGAAGCCGACCGTATGAAAGGTTTGAAGATCACCCAGGAAAACTTAACCAACCAGCAAGGCGTCGTAAAGAATGAAGTAAAGGTGAATGTGCTGAACCAGCCTTATGGAGGTTTCCCCTGGCTTGATATGCCGCAGTATGCCAACAAGAACTGGTACAATGCACATAATTTTTATGGCGACCTGAAAGACCTGGATTCAGCCAAATTGGAAGATGTAGCTTCTTTTTTTAAAACTTTTTATGCGCCCAATAACGCAGTATTGGTTGTGTCTGGCGATTTTGAAATACCGGCGGCCCGCCAGATGGTGGAAAAGTATTTCAGCACGATAAAGTCTTCAACGTTGCCTGCCGTGCCAGACCTGACAGAGCCGACACAAACAGCCGAGCAGCGCTTTGTAAAAGAAGATAAGCTGGCGCGTAAACCGGCTATCGCTATCGGCTATAAAATGCCGGACCGCAATACACCTGAATATTATGCAATGGGCCTGATAGACCAGGTGCTCCTACAAGGTCAGGATAGCCGTCTCTACCAGCAGTTGGTACAGCAAAAAGGCTACACGAGCAGTGTCAGCGGCGGTATCAACAATGGTTTGGGAAATATGTTCGACTATAATGGCCCCATGCTTTGGACATCAAACCTTATCTATGATTCTGTTGTATCTCCGGATTCTATCATAGCGGAGTACGACAGGGCCATTGCTGGTCTGTCTACAATTACTGCCACTGACCTTCAGTTGGCTATTGTAAAGATGCGCTCCGGTTTATACGATGCACTGGGCGGAAACTTTGGCATAGGAAAAGTAAACCTGTTGGCTTGCTTTGCGCTTTTTGATGATAACCCCTCACGTATCAACACACTGGAAGCAGCATTCAAAAAAGTGACACCAGACCTGATTCGAAGTACAGCCAAGACTTATCTCAGACCTGCTAACAGAACCATATTAATCATCGACCCAAAAGCCGCCAAATTATGAGAACAAGCATTCTCCATATTATCACAGCTTGCTGTTTTGTACTAATTCAACCTGCTGCTGCACAAAAGCAAACGCCACCCGCTGGAGGTAAGGCAAAAGACTTTAAACTATCCGCAAAAAAAGTACAGACCTATACCAATGGATTGAAGTCTGTTGTGGTTCCTTATGGTGAACTGCCTAAAACTTCCATTAGCCTGATTATCAAAACAGGAAATGCCCATGAAGGTCTCAACCAGATTTGGTTGGCCGACTTAACCGGCCGCATGCTTCGCGAAGGCACGGCTACCGGAGATTTCGCTGCCCTGTCGAAAAAGGCAGCCATGATGGGCGGCAGCTTGAATGTAAGCGTCGGGCTTACGCAAACTACGGTCTCAGGTTCTGTACTGTCGGAGTTTGCGCCTGACTTTATTCGATTGATCTCAGAGCTGGTACAACAACCGGCCTTCAAAGAAAGCGAGCTGGACCGTTTAAAAGGAAATCTCAAACGACAGCTGATCACCCAGAAGACCTCGCCACAGTTGCAGGCACAGGAGCAGTTTTACCAGGCGTTGTATAAAGGTCATCGGTATGGCGTCACATTTCCAACGGAGGAAATGATCAATGGCTTCACAGTGCCGATGATTAAGGAGTTTTACGACAGCAACTACGGCGCCCGGCGTTCTGTGCTTTATGTGGTAGGCAAGTTCAATGCAACCGCCGTAAATGCAGCTGTCGCCGGTACACTCTCGAAATGGAAAGCCGGACCTCATATTAAATACCCTGAAGTAACAGTGGCAGCTACAGGAGATACGATGCTGATTGACAGGAAGGGTGCACCACAGACCACGCTTATGATTGGTATGCCGGTTGTAACACCTACCAACCAGGATTATGTGCCATTATTGGTAACCAACTCTCTGCTCGGGGGTTCCTTCGGGTCGCGCATCACTAGCAACATCAGGGAGAACAAAGGGTACACCTATTCACCCTATAGCGCCATTCAAAACCGCAAGGGCAGTGCGTTGTGGTTTGAGCAGGCAGACGTCACCAGCGAACATACGGTGGATGCGTTGAATGAAATTGAGAAGGAGATCAGGCTGCTGCAAATGGAGCCGCCCACAAAAGCAGAGCTGGCAGGTATACAGAATTATGAGGCGGGCATCTTTGTGTTGCAGAACTCCACACCAGTAGGCATCATCGGGCAACTAAATTTTTTAGATCTGTATGGGCTGGATGACAGCTACCTGAACAACCTGGTGAAGAACATCTATGCCGTAACACCTGAAAAAATTTCAGCAATGGCTAAGAAACATATCCAGTACGAGAAGATGACGAAGGTGATGATCGGCGATAAACAGACCGTGCGAAAGCAGGTAGAGAAGCAGAATGCGATGAAGAAAACTTTCTAAATTTATCGTGACTGCAAAAATTTTATGGGTTACTCGTTGTGGCTTCTGAATGGTCTGCTGTGAGCAATAGTTGTACTCGTTCGATAAGGGAATTGTTCCTGAATGGGTCATCGTGTTCTGTTTGCGTGCGAAGGATATTTACCAACAATGAATTGTAGAACCCGTAGACATTTCAATACTATCTTCTACTTTTAAATATTTGTTTGAATTCATTTAAGCCTTGGGTAGGCCTATGGGAAGACCAAAGAACAAAATAGGCAGGCTACGGGGTAATGGCCGTAAATTTAAAGATGCATGGTGAAGTATGCCTCTCCCCGGCGTTTCTGATTGGAACCGCTGTGTTAGCGCTTGCGGTGATCTTAGCATTAGTGTTGGTTATCGTGAATCTACAAAAAAGGAAGAACTGAATTGAGTTACGAAGGCCTTTCAAAGTAGCGATCAAAACATTTGAAAAACAGTGCGTGGATACTTAATCGAATCACAACTCTTAGATCCACTACAAAATTCAATTGCAGCTGCTGGTACAATGAAGAGCACAAGTTCACAAATGGTTCTCCTTCGTATGTTTCCAACAGTCGTTAGACAAACGGCACGTGCAGGGAAGTAACATATTTATGCTGGAACTAAAAAACATCAGAAAGTCATATCACTCCCGATTAATAGTACAAAACGATTCGCTTCGACTAAACAAGGGAATTTACTGGGTAAAAGGCATCAATGGTTCGGGTAAAACGACTCTCCTGAAAATGATTGCTGGATTACTGCCGTTTGAAGGAGATATTATTATAGATACTATCAGTCAGAAAACTAGTTCGGTCTTATATCGCCAGCATGTTAGCTGGGGAGAAGCCGAGCCGGTGTATCCACTTTTTATCACAGGTGTAGACCTAATATCACTCTATCAGAAAATTCGAAAAGCTCCGCAAAAAGACGTAGACAGAATTTTATCCCTCTTAAAAATGGCCGACTATGTTGCAGACTCAATTGGCACCTATTCAGCGGGCATGAAAAAAAAATTATCACTTCTGCTGGCGTTTATCGGCAATCCACCACTTTGCGTGCTGGACGAGCCGTTAATCACATTAGATGCCGAATCCCTTTTCTTGGTATGTGATTTCATTCGTGAAAAACATAAAGTCCAGGGAACAACCTTCCTTATGAGTTCACACCAGGAACTACATGCGTCACAGGTTCTGTTCGGCAAAGAACTTATTGTAGAAAATCAAAGCATCACACTAAATGATCCAGGCAGGTAAAATTTTATTCAACTCGGTTGTGCTACCGTTTTATCGCGAAAATGCCGGCGTTTTTATCTTTCTGTTTACCATGATGTTTCTCATCGTAAACAAGGTAGATGGCGCAGGATTGCTAGAATATCATTACTCATTGATTGTTGGGACGCTCAGGAGCAGCGTTATCTTATCGCTGGTCTTTTTTAGCTGGTTATTATATGCAAGAAAGTTCGTTAGTTACATATCTGCTGTGTTATGCAAGCCGGAGTATGCCTATCTTCAAATTTTAAATTGTTTGGGAAAAGCAATCCGATTTCGACTATTTTTTGTCCTTGAATGTTTGCTTTTCTTGCCTGTCCTTTTATACGCAATGGCTATTGTTGTTATTGGCTTGCGGCTGCAGCTTTTTTTACCGACAGTTCTGATTATCGGTTTCTTACTTCTTATCTGTCTTACAGCAACTTTCTTGCATTTAGGGCTGCTCCATAACCCTAACAAAGACAAAAACTATCAATGGGAAACGATTAAGCAGTTCAACAAGTTCCATTCCTTCTACTCATTTATCGTACTCGGATTTGTTGCTAATTACCAAAAATTGCCTTGGTTAGGCATCAAAATAGTCACGTGTGGCGTCCTTTACCTAATTACCCGAAACAATACATTGACAGACTATGATACAAAACCTGCTTTCCTATTCTTTAGTTTTTGCATATTGGCTAATTCGATCTTGGTATTTAGGATCAGAGAATTTGAAGAGACTTATCTGGCCTTTTACCGTGGGGTTCCGGTTACATTGCTCAAAAGGTTTTCCCAGTACTGCCTGGTCTATAGTGTTTTACTAGTTCCTGAATTTATTACATTGAGCTTACTTGTGCCGATTCAGCTGCATCCAAGTGATGCGTTACGTTTTTCATTGTGCGGGTACAGTCTAATAATGCTCTTGAACAGTATCACATTTGCTCAAGACTTCAGTATGAAGGAATACCTAAAAATTATTTTTCTCTTCTTCTTTATACAATATATTTTACTGCTTTCGTTTGGTTTGATCGCTTCATTTCTATTATTTTCCGTTGTCGCGGTGTTTGTCTTTTGGGCAGGATATTTCAGATTTGAGCGGTTTAGCTGAAATAACCGCAGCATAAGACAGCGGTTTTCCAATATCACAGCTGACGAACCAATGTGGAACAAAATGCATCTTTTTAACTTTTGTGGAAGGGTTCGGCTGGTAGAGGCTGTTCCTAGTAGATTAGCACCCCCTAATCCGTTAGCCGTGACCGCGTGACAACTTTAATATTTTACAGAGCTGAACCAGTCGGCTAATTTTTTTTGACACTTGTTTTATCTGGACCGTTTGAAATTATTAATCCGTCTGAATTTTTTACCGTAGGCTTGTTAAAGCAGACAGCGACTATCCATTCGGCGAAGGGGGCCAACATCCTGGTCTCATCCAGACTCTGAAAGGAAAATAAATTCTATATCAGTTGTGCTTATTGTGTAGTTTTTATCGCCTCTTTCTTTTACTTAGGTATTATGGTTTTAAATGCCAGTTCCGCCAGGCGCCTCATGCTCTTTTTTAGAAACAGACGTAGAATACGCGCCCTGGTTGCGAAGACAATTGTAGTTACGAAGTGAACCTTGCACACGGAAAATTGATTCGGCGATGCTACCTGACTGGCCTAGC
>JBGTIL010000218.1:0-7073 GCA_041745695.1 Chitinophagaceae bacterium
CTCTCTGCTTGGTGAAAAAACGATCCTGAATGAGTTCAATGCTTTTTTTTCCTTCTCTAACATGCAGAACAATCCGGCTACCCGAATGACAGATGAAAAATCAATTTTAATTACGACTTATGCCCTGAGCGGGTTTGCCAATTTTGCCTCTATCGGGATCCAGATTGGTGGTATCAGTCAACTGGCACCCGGGCAGCGACGAAACCTGACTGAGCTCGGGCTGAGAGCCCTGCTGGGAGGCACTATAGCATGCCTGATGTGTGGCTGCATCGCAGGCGCCCTTTACTAATCTATTTTTCGCTTTTAAGGAAACTTTAAGTATTATTGTAACTACAGTATTCCAGGAGATATGCAGTCTCCTTCTTCCATTCAAAACTACGCTGCTTTGAAAAAATTTACCTTTCTGGCAATCGTCTCTTTTCTCATTTCCCTTAGTTTTTCTTTACACGCACAGAAGCCGACCGGTGTGCCATCCGCTGCTAAAAATGACGGTGTCGCGTCGGAAACTTTTGAAAGATGCGGCACAATGGAAGCGCTTGAGAACCGGCTAAAAAATGATCCTGCTTACCGGGCACAGTATGAAAAAAACCTGCGCGATTTCGAAGCATCAGTTAACAACAATACGTTTCGCACCTCAGCACTCACCGGCCCGGTAATTATTCCGGTAGTCGTACATATAGTTTTGCCGAATCCTAATATTATCACAGACGCCGATGTGCAATATTTTATCGACCGTCTCAATAAAGATTTTTCCGGCTTCAACGCCGACAGCCTCAACGGTGCTCCTTTCTTCCCGGTGCGTGGACATTCGCTCATGCGATTTGCGATTGCCAGAAGGGACCCTTCCGGAGCACTCACCAACGGTGTGGAACGTAAAGTTGGACCCGGTATAATCGGGGGCGGAGAGCCACAGGCGATAAAAAGCACCGCTACCGGCGGACTAAACCCCTGGCCTTTTCAGCAGTATTACAACCTCTGGGTTGGGGTTGGTGCGGGTGGTTTGTTAGGCATTGCACCCGAAATTGGTGTGGGCACTGCTGCTACTGATGGCGTAAGTGTAGACTACAGGGTTTTTTCTAATAATGTTTGTTATACCATTCCCCAGTTTCGGTTGGGAAGAACTGCGGTTCATGAAATTGGTCACAACTTCGGTCTTTACCACACGTTCCAGGGCGGCTGTGGCAATGCAGACTTCAGTCAGCTGACAACGCCTTCGCAGCAGTTGCCCCCAGAGCTGCTTGAGCCATCGGATGATACCCCGGGACAGAGTACCAGTACGTCCGGTTGCCCCACAGGCACTGCACCCACGGGTTGTGCCGATTTTCCCGACCCGCCCGGAAAAATGTACCAGAACTACATGGACTACACCGACGATGCCTGTTATTCTATGTTCAGTAATGGCCAGGTAAACCGCATGCACTATGTGCTTGAAAACTTCCGCTCCGGTTACCTCTCCACACAGGGGCATCTACCGCCGGCTGGGGCCATCACGCTCGACGCGATGGTATTGGAAAGTGTAAACCCCGGAGGGTACGAGCTAGACAGCTGCAACATTATTAATTACAGCGCGACGCAGGGCTGTGCCGGTCCGATCAATCCAAAATTTCGTATCAGAAACAATGGTGTAGCAGTTATAACGAGCATTACAGTTGGCTATACACTTAATGGTGGTGTTGCTGTAACACAAACTTACACAGGCCTTAATTTACCAACAGGTGCAACGCTGGTTGTTTCCTTGCCCACAGCAAACCTCGTTGACGGGCCAAACCAATTTCAGTTCTTTACTGCTGCTCCTAATGGAGGCACTGATCAAAACCCAGGTAACGATACCCTTACAGTAAACATCAACGTGATGGCGGCACCGCTTCCTGTATTTGAAGGATTTGAAGGCGCCTTTCCTCCCCCACCCTGGACCGTGGTAAGCGTTAATGCTATCGGTACACGCAACTGGGTAAAACGCCCACCGGGAAGAAATAGTGCGAATGCTCTTTTCATAGAAAACTTCAACAACGCTGCGGGCGCCATAGACGATTTCCGGAGTGGTACACTGGCAGCCAACCCCACTGATGTTATTACCATAGAATTCGACGTTGCTTACAGGCACTTCAATGCAGTTACCGCGCAGGACACACTGGTGGTGCTCATATCCAAAGACTGCGGCGTCACTTTTCAGGAAGTGTATAAAAAATGGGGAATCAACCTGTCTACCGGGGCCCAGATGACCACTTCGTTTGTAAGTCCTACCGCCGCCGACTGGAGAACAGAAAACATCACTGTATCGGCTGCCTTTATTTCGTCCGGGAAATTTCAGGTCGTCTTCAGGAGCAAGTCCCGTTTTGGCAA
This sequence comes from Chitinophagaceae bacterium, assembly GCA_041745695.1. GTDB lineage: Bacteria > Bacteroidota > Bacteroidia > Chitinophagales > Chitinophagaceae > Flavisolibacter. Next base: position 2,344 of record JBGTIL010000218.1, read on the forward strand.
TAATATCTTCATTGATAATATCAGTATTGAGAAAAAATTTGACCGCGATCTTCGGCTCCTCACCGTCCTGTCGCCGGGAGGAAATTTATGTACCAATAACATTGCTCCACGGGTACAAATAGTAAACACTGGTATGGAAACGGTCAATTCCTTCGAGGTGACCTACAGCATCGATGGTGTTGCAGGACCTGTGACCCTGGTGAACACCCCATTGGCTCCCGGTGATACTGCAACCGTGTCATTACCCCCTTCTGCCGCACTTGCCTTTGGCAACCACAGCTTCGTCGCAACTGTTACGAATGTAGTATTTGCATCCGGCGGTACGGAAGGCAACACCAATAACAATAGCATCACGCAACCTTTTACCCGGGTAGTACTTAACAACGCCATAACGCAGGGTTTTGAAACAGCCCCCATTGGTTGGACGGTCTTTAATCCGAATGCCAATAATACCTGGGTGATCACCACGCCCGGCAGAAACAGTGAAAGATCGGCTTTCATCAATAACTACGACAATAATGTGGTCGGTCATATCGATGACCTGCGCAGTCCATTCCTCACAACCACCGGTATTGACTCTCTGATCATCACTTTTGATGTAGCACACAGGAACTACCCTAATGTTAACGACCAGTTGTCAGTGCTTGCGATCACCGGATGCGGCACTGTATTCACCCCCACTGGGTATGCCAAGGCGGGTGCTGTACTGGCAACTGCTGGCTCATCTACGCTGCCCTTTCTCACTCCGGGTGACAACGACTGGCGGTCTGAACGAATCTCTGTGGGTGCCTCCGTACTCGGCGGCAGTGGTAATGCGCAGATAGCCTTCCGCAACAGGAACGCATTTGGCAATAACATTTTTATAGACAACGTGGATATCTTTCCGCTGTTCAAGAGAGACCTGCAATTACTGTCTGTCAATCAACCTGCTTCAGTGATCTGTGCACCAACATTCACCCCGGCCGTAACCATCAGGAACAACGGAACTGATACCATTACCGGATACAAGGTATCATACAGCATAGACAATGGCCCTGCTCAAACAACGACAGTTACCGGCGTGCTAATACCGCGCAACGCGACGGTTACTGTAACGCTGCCGGCAGCCACGGTAGCGGTGGGTGCACATACCATCCGGGTGTTTTCCTGGGAACCAGTTAGCAGAAGCGGCGTTGGAGACAACAATACCCTTAACGACACCCTTGTAAAGTTCTTCAGCTTTACAGGCACCGTTGCAGCACCGTTGGTTGAAGGATTCGAAAACGCGCAATTCCCTCCAGATAGATGGGCGATCGTAAATGTGCAGCCAACTTCGACAGCCTGGCAGCGGGCACCTGTTGGAAAAAACAGCACGGGCTCTGCCTTCCTAAATAATTTTGAATATAACGGTACAGTGGGTCAAACGGATGACCTCGTTACGCCAACCGTTACCTTCTCCGGCGTGGATTCTGTGAAATTAATGTTTGATCTGAGTGCCGTTACCCGGCAGTATCCAGGGTCGGCATTGTTAGGACTCGATACGCTGGAAGTGTTGGTAACAAAGGATTGCGGGAACAGCTTCACCACTGTTTACAAAAAATGGGGTGCAGCACTTCAAACAATTGGTGATCCCAACAATCCGCAGAACTACTTGTTTGTGCCCAATTCGCCTTCCCAATGGAGAACGGAATCTATCGATCTTACTGCGTTTGCCGGTAACCCTTCGGTGCAGGTTTACTTCAGAAATACAACCAATCGCGGCAATAACATCTACCTCGATAATGTGGCACTCACCACCAGGACCTTACCGGCACGCCTTAAGGAGCAGGGTTACCTGGTGATGCCATCAGTATTTGCCAGCCAGTTTTCGGTAATGTTTTTTCAAACACCCACCACGCTGCGCTTTGTGACCGTACACAGTTCCGGAGGACAGATGGTGTACAAGAAAGAATACAGGCGGGGAGCCGACAGACTAATTAGCGTAAATTTGTCGGGTCAACCTGCGGGTACTTACATTGTTACACTTGGGTACGACGATGTATCCCGCAATGTTTCCGAAAGAGTTATTAAACGCTAAATGAATCAACAATCCATCGAACGGTTACTGAACGAACAGAGTGAAGAATTAAAAATAATCGGTGAAAAAATAATCACCCAGACAAGAATAACTGACGCAGACGGACTGCTCCTTTTTGAAAGGGGCAGTCTTTCTTTTTTGGGTGCTCTCGCCAACTGGGTACGCGAAAAGGCCCACGGCCAAAAGACTTATTTCAACCGGAATTTTCATATCGAGCCAACCAACGTCTGCGTGTTCTCCTGTCATTTTTGTTCCTACTCCCGTTTATATGCAAAAAAAGAGGAAGGGTGGGAATTGAGTATCGAAGACATGATGAATATTGTACGCCGGTATGATAACAAGCCGGAAACGGAAGTCCATATTGTGGGCGGCGTACATCCAAAAATGAACCTTCCTTATTTTGCAGAACTCCTGAAACAGATCAAAGCCCATCGTCCCGACCTTCACATCAAAGGATTTACAGCCGTCGAATTGGATTACATGTTCCGAAAAGCAAAACTAACGGTGGAAGAAGGTCTGACTTTGCTCAAAGAAGCAGGTCTTGACTCCATACCCGGCGGAGGGGCAGAGATTTTTAATGAGGAGGTTCGAAACAAGATCTCGCCGGATAAAGTGGATGCAGCAGGCTGGTTACACATCCATGAAGCAGCACACAGGCTCGGCATGCACAGCAACGCTACTATGCTTTACGGACACATTGAAACTTATGCAGACCGCATAGACCATATGCACCGGCTGCGGGAGGTGCAGGATAGAACCGGTGGGTTCAACACGTTCATTCCGCTGAAGTTTCGCAATGGCGACAACGACATGAGCAGTGTGCCTGAGTCTACGGTTGTTGAAGACTTGAAAACCTATGCAGTGGCTCGCTTGTACCTCGATAATTTTCCACATATCAAAGCCTACTGGCCGATGCTGGGACGAAAGAACGCACAATTGTCGCTGGCATTTGGTGTAGATGATATTGACGGCACCATCGACGACACAACAAAAATTTACTCGATGGCAGGCTCTGAAGAACAGAACCCCGCGATGACTACCGAAGAAATTGTCACCCTCATTAAACAGGTAAATCGCAAACCAGTAGAGCGGGACACGCTTTATGGAGTAATACAGGAATATTGAGCAGAAGCGACATTTAAAGACAGACACGCAGGTTGGTTACCGTCCATGCCGGAATATATTTCGGTTATTGATGAGGTTTGTTTGATACATACAAAAAACTTTGTATTTTTAGTTGCAACCTCAACTGTATGAAGCTCCACATTTTTTTAAAGAATGTGCTTTTCGCCTGCTTATTTTTTGCCGGCACGGCATCAACTGCACAAACGGAATTTCCCAAAGAGTTTATTACCCATGTGCGCCTTCACTCAGGGCTGGCAACTGCCCCAAAGTCGGGCCCTGATCTTTTTGTTGGCGGCCTGCAACTCGTTAGCCAGGTAACATTGGTTCCTTATCACCTTCGGGGTGGTTTGACCGGAGGCGGATTTTATACGAATAACAGGCTTTATGGTAGTTTGGGACCAACCATTTCTGTGAAGATCAAATCGTTTGAAGGTGGTCACTTCGGATCTCTTGGAAATTTGCATTTAAATTTCGATCATCTATGGGGCACTGGCCGGCAGCGCCTGGCAGGTGGCGGGTTTAATTTAGACCTGCTGAATAAATTGGTTGTCAGTATCACCGGCCACAGAGATTACCGGCTCAAGCAATGGTGGCTTCAATCCGGCATTGCCTTCCGGATATCGAAAGTGACGCCTGCCAAAGAAACATTTCCGAACTAACACTTAATTTATGAAACGTGCACTGGTCATCAGCGGTGGAGGATCCAAGGGTGCCTTTGCTGTAGGTATATTGCAACGCCTGCGGGCCAGTTATCCACGGTTACATTTCGACATTATTGTAGGTACCAGCACGGGAGCACTTATCGCACCGCTTGCAAGCCTCGATGAGCTGGCCCTACTGGAACAATTATATACCATACACACTACAGAGAATGTGGTAACCAAACACCGGCTCGGCGACCGGCTGAACCAAAAATCGATCTACTCTGTGGAGCCGTTATGGCAATTAATTAAAAAATATATCACCGATGACCGGGTCAACCGGATCGTGGCTTCAGCATCCGACATCTACCTGGTAACTACCTGCCTGCAAACAGCCGGTACTGTGGTGTTCACCACCAATGCCGCTCCTGTAATTCCCGCATCCTACTCATTGCGTACAGTCGAAGATGCGGAACACCTGAGGTTAGCGGTGATGGCTTCCGCCTGCCAGCCGGTTTTTATGACGCCGGTAAAGGTTGATGCCAACTACAGCACCGGAGTTGACAAGGATTTCCAATACGTTGACGGTGGTGTGCAGGAATATGCGGGTGTACAGATGGCCCTGGACCAGGGTGCGGATGAAATATTTTGCATCCTGCTTTCACCTGCCAGTGGAGCGCCGGAAAACAAACAATACGATTCCCTGTTTCCCATTCTGGAGCGCACCATCAGCATGTTTAGCGAAGACGTAGAAAGGAACGACATCCTGCTGCCAGAAGTAAGGTTGCAGTCTCTCCATTACATTGATGAAGTAAAAAAGAAGATGCTTCAGCAGGGTGTGCCTCAGCGTGACATTGATGATTATTTTGATATCCCTGGAATGCTTACCGAGCTAACAGGCAAAGCGC